>JAJFLO010000001.1 GCA_021772675.1 Verrucomicrobiota bacterium
TTTGGTACATGTTCGAAGGGCATCAGGCCATCTACAACAGCGCGTAAATTCGCCTGCCTCTCAGGATACCGGTGGCGAAACACCGGGTTCAGTCAGATATTGTGCTGAACAAAAATATGACGACCTCGTGTCGCCACCAACCTATGGATGGAAGTTAACACCTATGAGCCTTTTGCAAAAGTATATTTGGCCGCGCGTCATTCAATTTTGGATGCGCAGGTGATATTGAGTAGTTGCGTGCGATGCATTCGCATCGTATCCACATCTCAAAATTCACTGTGAGCTAAAATAGACTTCTACAAGAGGCTCCTAAGAGTAATCTATTATTTTGGGGATACAACCATAATGGATAGATTAATAAATCTGGAAGTTTTTGAACCTCGTCTATAATAATCCACGAGTTTTTGGGTAGCCGCCGGTCGGAGACCGCCTCCCACATTGAAAATACTGATCCCCTTGAGCTCGTTAATCCCTAAAATTTAACCGGCTGCGCCGGGGTTTTTCTCTGCAAATAGTAACGACTAAGAATACAAGTGCTTATACAATCAAATCAAACAAAACCCGGACAAGGTAAGGTTTGTAGTCCCGTCTTTAGGCGGAAGTCTTAACGACGCTTCAGCGAGGACATCTCAACCCAGGATCGCTGAAGCTCTCCTAAAACTTCCGCCTGAAGACGGAACGACAAACGGGACATGCTCCTTATTCAAGATATCTTCGAAATTTATTACCAACAAATTTGCAACAACTTAGAATACAAATTCCTATACTATTAAATTAAGGGGCATTCGGTTTGACCCTATGTCTTTCAGGAAAGCACTACCGATACCGAAATTCCGTTATTACAACAACGAATTTTCGGTGTTATCGAATTTTCGGTGCTGGTTTCTCACCAGATGCATTTACTTAACCAATTAGTAAATAAAGCTTTAACTCTACTACAGGCCTGTGTTGGCACGAACAATGTTATAGCAGCCTCTAACATCCAAAATTAATCAAACACAATAAAGAGGAGACAAAAAAATGCCATTAACACTAACAATTAGTGAAGGGACTATTCCCGCAGGAAAAGAAAAGGAAACCGTTAAACGCCTTACAGACTCGATGCTCAAGTGGCACCAGCTATCGGGGAACTCAGTTATGACACCGAATATTACGGTAAATGTCCACGTCGTCCCGGAAGGCTTCAGCTTTTCGGGAGGCGAAGAATTTAAGGGCGTATGGGTCGAATGGAAAGTCCCCTCTTTTGCATTCAGTGACAAAGAAATCCAAAAAGGCTTTGGCAAAGACACGACAGATATAATTCAGGAACTATCCGGTGGAAAGCAACCTCGTGAAAATATTTATTTCAATGTTGTTCATACTGTTGATGGTGCCTGGAATCTTGATGGCGAAGCCATGACAAATGAAGAGTTAGATAACGCAATTTCTAAAGGGTAAGAGCATTTTGAAACTTAAAATATTTTGAGGTTTCAGATGTCAGTGTTCAGATGTCAAGAACATGAGTAAAAATGCTTTGGAAACCTGACACCCAAAACCTGAAACCGAGTTTCAGATTTTATTAAATGAGGCCGCGAAACGGGCTCAAAAGTTGCTCTTAAGAAAGGAGATTAAAATGAACAGATATGTATTAGTACACGGCGCGTGGGAAGGTTCTTGGAGTTGGGAAGATGTTATTCCCGGATTAGAAGAAAGTGGACACCAGGTTGACATTGTCGATTTACCTGGAAGTTTTGGTAATGAGCAACCTGGTTCCAATGTTACTATGGAAAGTTACGTTCACACGGTTGTCGATATGATTAATAAGTCCGACCAGACGGTCATTTTAACGGGTCACAGTCTTGGAGGAGCAGTTATCTCTCAGGTTGCTGAAGAAGTTTCCGAGAAAATCAAAAAGTTGATCTATGTAACAGCCTTTTTACTGAAATCTGGCGAGAATGCTTTGGGAGCGATGCAGAGTGATGAAAAAAATGAGCTTCTTCCTAAAATCATTTTCTCCGAAGATCAAACTTATGGGCAGGTTTCTGAAGAAACTTGGCGAGAAGTTGCTTTCCACGACGCTAAAGAAGAGTCTATTCTAAAAGCATTACCTCGCATTGCTGATAAGCAGTCGACTGAACCATTTTTGGCAAATCTTGCACTAACGGAAAAGAAATTTGGGTCAATACCCAAAGTTTTCGTGAAAACAACGTTAGATAAAATTCTTACACCAAATCTACAGGATAAAATGATTAAAAATTGGGATGTTAAAAAAGTTTATGACATTGAATCAGGTCATTTCCCAGCACTTTCAGTACCCAAAAAGTTAACAGAGGTAATGCTTTAGCCTGATTAATTCACGACGCATCGTCGCAATAAATGTAACTGTTCACAGGTTTCAGGTTTCAGGATATAAAGCAGTAAACAGGGAGCAGTGCTAATTCCTGATATCGGTTTGATAAACACTTCTGTCTTCCTTTCTCTGACACCTGAAACCTGACACCCTTGAACGGATACTAATAAATATGATGATAATTCTTAACCAATACCCTGCCATTGCAGTAGGCTAGTTCATTCAATTCTATCATAAAAGGAGACTTATTATGTCAAAGATTATTCGTTTTCACGAAACTGGAGGAGCTGACGTGCTCAAGGTCGAGGACCTAGCTCTTACTGAACCTGGAGAAGGCGAAGTCCGCCTAAAGGTGGAGGCTATCGGCCTCAATCGCGCTGAGGTCATGTTCCGAGAAGGACAATACCTGGAAAACCCAGAACTCCCCTCCCGGCTCGGTTATGAAGCGTCCGGTATGGTAGACGCAGTGGGTTCCAGCACTAACGGCGTTCAAATTGGTGACCGCGTGAGCACGATACCCGGCTTTTCGATGGGGAAGTATGGAGTTTATGGCGAAAGTGCGATAGTCCCGGCCTACGCCGTAGCCAGTTACCCGGACAATTTAACGGTAGTCGAAGGCACAGCAATCTGGATGCAGTACCTAACCGCCTATGGCGCGCTTATTGAATTCGGCCGATTGAAAAAAGAGGACTCAGTATTGATCACAGCGTCTAGCAGCAGCGTCGGCCTGGCGGCTATTCAGATTACCAAGGCTGCCGGTGCATTGGCCATCGCCACTACCCGCAGTGGCGACAAGAAACAGTTTCTCCTCGACACTGGCGCGGATCATGTCGTTGTGACAGACGAACAAAACCTGGCAGAAGCGGTCATGACCCTCACTTCCGGGAATGGGGCTACTATCATCTTCGATCCTGTCGGTGGGCCTTTACTTGAGAAACTCGCAAATGCCGCTGCCGTCGGTGCGACTATCTTCGAGTACGGTGCACTGTCTCCAGAGCCCACTCCCTTTCCTCTGTTTTCATCTCTTGCAAAAGGCTTAACCGTACGTGGGTATACGTTGTTTGAAATCACGCAGAATCCAGAGGCGCTTGTCCGTGGTAAATCGTACATTTACGATGGCCTTCAATCCGAGGCATTAAAACCAATCATCGATCGCACTTTCCCGCTGGATGCCATCGCCGATGCCCACCGGTATATGGAATCCAACCAGCAAAAGGGAAAGATCGTGGTTATAGTATAATTAGACGCCATCAGAAAATTATTTCGGATTTTAGGTTATCCCACTATTTCGGCCAATATCTAACTGAATGTCATTAAGTTAAGGATTGTAATCCTCCACAGGAGGATGAAATATTGTAGCCCCGTACCTTAAAGTTCGGAGTATGGGATGCGCGCCCAAAATCAAAGCCCTGTAATGGCGACATAAAAGCTCAACTTAATATGGAGGAAGAAATGAACACGGCTACAAAAATAATATGTTTAATTTTTTTATATGTATCAGCAAGTTTTGCTGGTGCAGCCTCATCAAAAATCGGAATTTTAGTTTTTGACGGTTTTTTAACCAGTGATGTTACGGCGCCCATTGAAGTCTTTGGGGCTGCCATAAAAAAATCTGGATTTTCATCTTATAAAGTGGTGGTGGTTTCCGCAACAAAAAATAAGACAGTGCTTTCGGAGGAGGGGCTTAGATTAATCGCTGATAAAACTATCTACGATGATTTGAAGTTAGCTGTGCTTTTGGTTCCAAGCGCCTACAATATGGATGGTTTTCTGAGTGATAGGAATCTGATTGAATTTATAAAGAAGCAGGGAGAGTCCGCTTCATGGATGGCAAGTAATTGCTCAGGAGCTTTTTTATTGGGTAAGGCCGGTATTCTTGACGAAAAAAAAGCGACCACCTGGGCAGGTGGTGAAAAAGGTCTTGCCAAGTCATACCCTAAAATAAACGTTCAATATGATCAAAACGTGGTGATAGACGATAAAGTTATTACTTCAAATGGAGGACCGGTCAGTTATCAAGCCGCCTTTGAATTACTGGCAAGGCTCAGTTCGAAGAAATTTGCTAAAGAAATATCTGAATCAATCCAATTCAACAGATTGGAACGTGCATTCAAACCATAACAAAGGAAAACAAAGATGAATAAACGAAGCACCGCAGTGAAAGGCCTCGGGGAGATTGCAATCCGGGTCAATGATCTGGGAAAAATGGATAAATTCTATGGAGAGGTCATCGGATTAGAGGAATACAAGCGGTTTTCGACTGCAGTTTTTTTTCGAATTACAGACGGTTATAAAGGCCATCCGCAGGCTCTTATTTTATTTGACAGGAGCGCAGAGTCAACGGGTCCTCAGATTCACAGATCAACACCTCATGGTGTCGGTCAGGAGCATTCTACGTTGGATCACATCGCACTTGACATTGACTTGGAAGAGTATGAAAGCGAGCACAACCGATTAAAACAACTCGGCCTTTCAGTGAAAACGAAAACGTATGATTGGGGCTGGCGTTCCTTGTACATCAATGATCCCGAAGGAAATACTGTCGAATTTGTTTGTTTTGATGCCAGTGTTAAGAAACCGGACAATTGCTAACCCGCTTTTCTTGTGAGACAGTGCTCCGCACATTCTGGCTGTAGATTTTTTCTATAAATTACAATCTAAGCGCCCTCATTTTTCAGGTCAGCAAGGATAAACCGTATAGTTTTATCCTTTCGGTCATGCTCTAATTTGGATGTGTTCGTTTGTGGAAATCGTTTGACCGCAGAATGCGTTTTTTTTGAATATTGACGGGAAGGCATAAGACTAACGATGATTTCGGTTTCTGTTATTCGGATGATTCCCGGGGCTCGAATCAGTTCTCTTAGAATGCGGTGATCATTTCTATAATTATTGTAAATTGGTCTGAATTGACTGTGCAAATCACCAAAGATGTTACGAGCGGTAATTCGAATTGCATCCATATAAGCTTTTGGAGCAAAGTTCAATTTTCTGAATTGTTGCTCAATGAGATTCTCCAGCCGGGATGTTTTAGGAGATTCTTTTTCCAGGTTTTTCGTGATTGCTTCAATTTGGATAAGTATATCGGCCTCATCATTCTGACTTTTGGATTTGAAATTTTCATAAGTTTTCTGTTTGCGCTTTTTATGGGCAAGTAGTTGTTTGGATTTCTTTTTAAGTTCTTTTTGTTTAGCAGGATCAGTACTTTCCTGGATATCCTGATTTATCTTTGTAAGATCCCGGTTGCTCTTCTGGATGAATAACTCCATGTTTTTTCGCTTCTCTTCGCGACGAACCAGCTCTTTTCCCCATAGACGTTTGAGTTGAAGTTTTTGGGCACACAGCTTTCGGGCAGCAGGGTTGATCATTTCGTGGTCAGTGAGAGAATCAGCGATTTCTGCATAAGAAACATTCTTGTATGATGTGATCTCATTTATACCAACATTAACGATACTGTAAAGAAGGTCATTCTCCTGAAGCCACCGTTCCAAAATGGGACGAACAGAACGTTCTGCACTGCGGGTCGGATCGGTACATAGCACTGGCAATATTACGGGTGCAACTTCGTCACCTTTTTGCAGGGATACTACGTAACGCCAAAAGGAAGGTTCGCGAGACCAGGCCTGGCGATAGTATTGAACATAATAGGTGATACTACTTTGCCTGCAATTTTTATATTTGATAATCACTGATTTTCATTCAGAAAATAGAGGTAGCTATATTTGTTCAACTTCGCTTCTCCTCTTAAAATCTAATATTTCTTATCAATATTTAAATTTATTTATAAAATATTGTGAACTTGCATGTTATAAATAAATATCTCC
>JAJFLO010000002.1 GCA_021772675.1 Verrucomicrobiota bacterium
GGAGATATTTATTTATAACATGCAAGTTCACAATATTTTATAAATAAATTTAAATATTGATAAGAAATATTAGATTTTAAGAGGAGAAGCGAAGTTGAACAAATATAGCTACCTCTATTTTCTGAATGAAAATCAGTGATAATATATTAATGCTTTTACCTTCTCTCCCTTTGCTTCATTAACCATTGCAAGCAGATTGACTTGCAAACTTGGAAAAGTGTCACTATAGTGTCACTATTATGAAAACAGAAATAGTAACAACGTTGAAAAGGGAAGCTACCAGAATCTTATCTGAATTGAATAGCAATCATGATCCTATTTTAATTACAGAGCATGGTAAACCTGCAGCTTATTTAATTGATGTTGACACATTTGAACATCAACAAAACAGGCTAAAGATCCTTGAGGGTATTGCACGAGGAGAAAGAGCAATTATTGAAGGAAGAGTATTGTCTGAGAATAAGGCAAAAGCCAGGCTGTCTAGATGGCTAGATTAATATGGACTGAACCTGCAGTTTTAGATTTAGATGTAATTGCAGATTACATAGCATTGGAAAATCCAACCGCAGCCAAGAAGGTAGTGAGAGAAGTTTTCAATACCATATCGGGCTTAAAAAGATTCCCGAATATGGG
Organism: Verrucomicrobiota bacterium; assembly: GCA_021772675.1. Taxonomy (GTDB): domain Bacteria; phylum Verrucomicrobiota; class Lentisphaeria; order JABSQK01; family JAJFLO01; genus JAJFLO01. The sequence goes on from JAJFLO010000002.1 coordinate 634, forward strand.
TCATCTCATACCTGAAATCGAAGATATTCCCATATACCAGGAGTTTGTCGTCCCACCCTGCCGTGTAATGTATAGGACCATTGACGATTGTATTTTTATACTCCATGTCGTCAGATCAGAGAAACTGTTCAGACCCAACATTTTACTCAATCGTGATACTGAATAATTTCATAATCTCCTAAATGATTTACTGCCAATCAGCTCGTTCGTAGTTAAGCGAGTAATCGCTGTCAACCGTTGTCCATTATAACACCATTTACATGGTATCTACAAAAAAGTGAAAGCTGAAAAATATTGAAAATTGCTCAGATTAGTACGTTTGACACCTTTGGAGGAGCTGCTCAAGTCGCCTGGAGGCTTCACAATGCGTATCAACAACAAGGACTCCAGCCTTGTTTGGTCGTAGGAAAAAAATTTAGCGACGATAAGACCGTTAGGGTTATTCCCAATGAAAATTTTCGGCTTCCTCATACACATTTTCTACAAAGATTGATTCAAAAGCTTCGGAAATTTGAAACGGTTTGGGGGCATACGAACTTAATTAAAGTTTTGAAGTTTATTGCGGAACCCAGGCGAAAGTGGGAGCGTTCTCGAGGGATAGAAGATTTTAATTATCCTGGAATTTGGCGGCTTTTTGAGTTCCTTCCCCAATCACCTGACGTCGTTCATTGTCACAATCTTCACGGAGATTATTTTGACCTTCGCGCACTACCCTGGATTTCCAACCAAGTCCCAACAATTCTAACGCTTCATGACACCTGGTTGTTAAGCGGTCACTGTGCTTACTCATTTGATTGCGACCGATGGATGACCGGATGCGGCCATTGCCCTGATTTGACAACCTACCCGGCAGTTCAGAATGATGCAACCCATTACAACTGGAAGCGAAAACAGAAAATATTTTTGAACAGTCGTCTATACGTATCGACGCCCTCGAAATGGCTGATGGATAAAGTGAACGAATCAGTCCTTGCCCCTGCTGTTATCAAAAGCCGGGTTATTCCGTACGGCGTTGATCTTTCCATTTTTAATTCGAAAAATAAAAAGGACGTTAAGCTGTCGCTTGGCATCCCAATCCATTCAACCGTTTTGCTTTTTGCCGCTGATCAAACTAAAAATTCTCTGCGGCGTGATTTCAAGATGATGCATCAAGCCGTATCTCTTCTGGCAGAGAATTCCAAGGACAAAAAGATAATTTTCATTGCGTTAGGTGAAAAAGCTGAATCAGAACATATCGGAAATATTGAGATTAGGTATATTCCCTTTCAAACAGATATAAAACAAGTTGCATCGTATTTCCAGGCAGCAGACTTATATCTACATGCATCAAAAGCTGATAACTTTCCGAATGTTATCCTTGAGGCTCTGGCCTGTGGAACTTCCGTGGTGGCAACAGCGGTTGGAGGTGTCCCTGAACAGATCAGGGGTTTAAGTGGTCTTAGCAAATGCCGGGATGGGTCCAGGATAAACCTGCATACAAAAAGTGAGGCAACGGGATATCTGGTGCCTGCGGGGGACCGGGGGGCGTTTTCCATGGCGGTACGGAAATTAGTCGAGGATGAGCCATTACGTAAACAATTAGGGGAAAACGCCTACCATGATGCCCGGCAACGTTTCAGTCTTGAGAAACAAGTGAAACGCTACCTGAATTGGTACAAAGATATCTCTGTTTCTTAGGAACCTCGGGTTCTGCCATTCACGAGCGTAGAATTGTAAAGATAGGTTTTGTCGACCGGAAGAATTCATTCAATTCTTTTCCACGCTGATCTACTATCTTGTGTCTGTCCCGAAATGGCTGATTTCATTAAAGTTGAGTACGGCACAGAGAGCCGTGGCTACATTGCTGAACTCAAAATTGGGACGATAAGATGTAGCCACGCCAGTCCTCTGGCGTGCAATTCGCTATTTCCACACAGACCTACTACCTTAAAGCATTAATGAATCTGATGTCTTCAGATATTGTCGCCATCACCGGCGGGAATGACATTGTTATGCACCGATTTCTTAAATACGCTGACGGAACTGGAAGTATAGACAGAGGTGTATTTCAACACATGTTTCCAGCTATCGATTCCCTTTGTGGCAATCACAAATACGGGCAGGGATGTGTCCTCCTCAATAGCTCTTGAAATGTTGTTTACGCCGACATGCCTAAACGTCATGGCTATTCCGTTATTTAACGTTCGCTGCGCGAATGCCCAAAATGGATATTCCCAATCATCCACATCAAGGTACATACCTACTTCCTGTGGCGCTGCTTCCCGCACAACATTTATAGCGTTTCTGTAATCCTGAAAGAGGGATGGCCTATTAACAAAATAAAGCTTCATTCGGTCTTTACCGTACCAATGAGTAGATACAAGAGGCCGACTCTTGTTGGCGCAAACGAAAATGAGACTGTAGAAAACCATACATAAGACAATCCCATGACTAATACGTTTCCCGATACGACCAGTTTTTGCTGTGATTGTCATGGCGAGTAATGGAGCAGCCATCGCGAAAAGCGGCGTGTGAAGTCTGCTTGCCCATGGTTGCCATTTCAACACCCAGCAGTAAAGCACCGAACTGAACATTATACCTATCGCATACCATGCCGCTCTACGATGATGCTTTTGACGCCACAATATGGGCAATAAGACTACGCTTAACAGGGCAATAAGCATATGAATCACATTCCCCGCTAAATCTTCATGTCGACTCCAGAAAATGCGAAATGAAGTGCCGGGCCATGTTGTCTTTGAGTTGTTCAACTGTGAACCTAAAGCCACTTGCATTGCACGTTCCAGATAGTAATTAATACGATCGGATGGTATTCCAAGATGCAACGCACAATTTCTCGTGATGTTTGCGAGCAACGCGGATGCTGACATATCAGTGTTCATATAATTCTCACCTTCCGTAGATAGGGGATGTCCGTACAGTTTATAGTTTCGCGAAAGGTGCCCCGCATTCAGCGCAAACGCGACAAAAACCACAAAGGACAGAGCAACCGTAGCCTTTAGGAAACGAGCGCGATCAGATCTGTATTTAAGCAGCACGTAGGTTGCAAGAGATGTGCCGATTGCGGCACAATATAGATAGGCAGTTCCTTTGGTCAAGAGAGCAAGCCCCAGCGAAATTGCTGCAAGGAGCACGTCAACAGCGCTGAGATTTTTGCCAATGCGAAGCATAAATAAACCAAAAGACATCACGAAACTTGACACAACAAGATCATTTTGTGTACTGGATGCCTGGAGGATTGCCATTGGTAGAGTTGCAATGACAATTGCCGATATTCGCTGTTGTCTGTTGTTAAGGCCAAGCTCAGCAGCGGTGACACAGCCAAGACAGATGAGAACGAGAAAACTAACCCACTGAACAAGATTTGCATACAAGTCAAAACCGGTAAGTATCTGCAAATGCATGATCGCGAATTCGGCAAGAGGCATCTGGTAATTTTGCCTCGTAATCGCTGTAGTAAAGAAGGATATGTTGTTATTGCTTATCCAGTGGACAACCCGAGGCATGTGATACGTCATTGAATCCCAGTTGTTTGTTGGATATACGATGGCAGTCGCAAAAGTTGCGGCAAGTAGGAAGGCTATGGCTCCGACAAGAATAGCTGTCAGGGGAGTAAATTTCCGAATCAAAGCTGAGCTGAGGTTATGATTTCTCTGATATATAAGTAATATGACAGCGACAAAACAGACCAGTAAAAACAGCAACCAAGCAACCAACACACCAGGAAACGAAAGCGCCTGAAGCAATGAGAGAAACTCTGTAGAGACTGCAATAAAAGCAAAGATGACAAGGTGCGCTTTGACAAGCGCATCGGAAATCTCCCTAAAAACTAACTTTCGTACGAAAATCAGAGTAAGCAGGATATATACGGTTGCAGGCAACAGAATTAGGATAGGCTTCATTTTATCTTCTCAATATAATGTCATGAATCATCCGCCAGAAGTACCGTGAACCAAAAGAGATTGGTGGCTCCTGCATGCGAGACGGTTCATATGGACTTTTGCAAGTGGCTCTTTAGTATTCAATAATCCAAACTTCCTACTGTCTTAAATACTATTGTCACAATAAACGGTTGGATTTCCATTATATTGCCAGCTGGAACGGATCGTAAATCGGGCATTCTTGCCTGAGCACAAAGGATCGCAGTCAGGGATGACCGCGTTACTTTTAAATCCAACCGTTTATTGTGACAATAGCTTAAATATCTTGATTTTAATAATTTAAGTGATTTTAGATAAAACAAAAATCACAAAGGGCGTCTCTTATTTTTTCCTGAAGACTCCTATCATTGTATGTCCAGCTATCATTCCACTGCACAAGTCTATTATTTTAATAGCAATCCGATAAGGTATCAATTGTGCAGCCTTCTTCATTAGAGGCGATTTAATACGGCCCAATTGAATATTGTAGTACCAGTCATAATGATTAGTATTTTATCGATCGTGCACCGACAAAGAGGGCTGAAACAAAATAGTAGAGGGATGCCAGTGCATGATCGATAAAATACTGTTGAACTAAGCCGAATGTCGGTATTGGCAGTAATCTTGATAATCGG
>JAJFLO010000011.1 GCA_021772675.1 Verrucomicrobiota bacterium
ACCCCAAACATTCTTGAGTTTACTATTTCTATATCTGCATTGCAGTCAACCGGTGGTCTCGGAACCGGTACTTCAGATTCGTTTTTGACGATAAAATCATTTGCTCTCAAGGATAGCGCTGGTAATGATGTGAATCCGGTAGTTAACGGTCTGGAATTAGCGTCTTTACCGTCATCACCCCTTAGGGGATTATTAGCGCGTTGGCGTCTCAATGAAATGACGTGGAATGGTAGCGCTGGAGAAGTTGTTGACAGTTCTGGCAGTGGCAATCATGGTACCACGGGTCCGGGTGCAGACACAAGTTTCTCAGGTCCGGTTGTTGAGGACGTAACAATCAACAATACGGCAACTCGCGCGGGTCTTTTTGATGGAATCGATGATGTTATCACAATCGACAATGGCACTAGCATCCTTACAAATGCCAATGGGAGCCTGACCATTGCCGCCTGGGTAAACACAAGCTCTCAATCTGGCCTACAGGTAATAGCCGCTAAGTCAAATATTGATAAAGCAGGTACATTTGGTCTGGCTTCAACAAGTGGGAGACCTGTGTTTTATGTTAATGGAACCACTCGATTCGCCATCGGCCCAGCTTCAGTTGCGACAGGGCAATGGGTACACCTGGCAGGCGTTTATGATAGTGTTGCTGACACCTTGAATATTTACGTTGATGGAATGCCCTTAAATCCTGTAGATAATAATCCTACTGGGGCAACCGTTTCGTTAAATGTGATTAACGACGTCAACGATGCCAACTACGATGCATTTGCAATTGGAGGTGACAGTGGCAGCGACAAAATGAAGTCATTTGACGGATTAATTGCTGATGTAGCTGTTTTTTCCAATGCACAAACTGCTGATGATATTGCTTCGATAATAGCTGGGGAATTTGGTAATCTTGAGTTGGTCAGCGCTGCAACTGATGATAGTGACAGTGATGGATTTATTGATGGTGTTTTGTTAACTTTTAATTCTGCGATTGATGATGATACATTAGAGATCAATGATTTTTCATTTGGCGGGATTATTGCCAATGCCGCAGGGTTGGCAATTGACAAGGGGCGTGATGGTGGTGAAAATGATAGCGTGGTATTCATATCTTTTAATGATGGGCAAACAGGTTTTGGTACGGACCTTACCGATCAACTGACTTATACCCAGGGAACATTAAAAGATTTGTCAGGTAATTTATTAGAAACAACAGCAACACCAATTAATGTAGTGGATAATGCATCACCTATTATTACAGGCTGGGCTTTTGATTTTGCTACAAACCAACTTTCTATAAATATTAATGAATCTATTAATGCTGGTGTTGTCAATGCCATTGGGATAACCATTCAGAATTTACCGAGTAGTCCGACACTAACCTATAAATTAACTTCAATTCAGGGAGATAACCAGTCAACAACAGATGTTCTGGAGATTGCTTTATCAAATGCTGATATAGCCGCATTGGCTGAAATTGCCGGTTTAGCGACCGATGCTTCTAATACTTATCTTTCTGTTGCCTCATCTGCATTTGGAGATTCTGCAGGAAATAGCGTCGTTGCAGTGAATGGATTTAGTTTGGTCATTCAATTATTGAAAGCTGAGACAGATGATGCTGACAGGGATGGTTTTTTGGATAGAATTTTGCTTATATTCAGCTCCAATATAGATGACAGTACTTTAAATATCGGGCACTTTTCATTTACAGGAGCGTTTACTACCGCTACAGGATTGGCATTTGACGTTAACACAGATGGAACTGCAAATGATAGTAAGGTTTTCATCACCTTCGATGACGGCCAAACAGGATTAGGTACGGGAGTTATTGATCAATTGTCATATACTGCCGGGACATTGACAGATTTGAATGGTATCGCGCTGACTTCGGCAACGTTAAATGTAACCGACAAAGCAGCTCCTGTAGCGAATGACTGGATATTCGATTTTACAACAAATAGCGGTGAGATCATGTTTAGTGAAGCAATAAATCCGACGAGCGCATTTGCTTCGGGATTCACAATTCAGAATACTGCCAGTAGTCCATCAAAATCGTTTGGCCTGACTTCCATTTCAGGTGATAACGTTGCAACAGGTAATATCCTCGAATTTACCATTTCATCGGTTGACGTGTCATCATTAAGCATCATTGAAGGTCTTGGAACTGATCCTTCAGATTCGTTTTTAACGTTAGTCTCTTCTGCTATTAAAGATTTGGCAGAAAATAATGTAATTCCAGTAACGAACGGTTTGGCACTGGCACCGATAGGTCCCACGGTATCGAATGTGTCATCCCCATCTGCCAACCGAACCTATCTTTTCGATGAACAAATCCTAATTGCAGTACAGTTTTCGCAAACAGTTCTCGTTATTACTAGCGGCGGTTCACCTCAATTAAAATTAGAAACGGATGGAATTTCTGGAAGGACGTCAGCTGATAGGGATGCATTTTATATATCTGGTAGTGGCACAGATACACTTATTTTTGGCTACACTGTAGATCGGGGTGATACAAGTAACGATTTAGATTATGTGGATACTAATGCATTATCATTAAATGGGGCAGTAATTACTGATACAAATGGAATTAATGCGACATTGTTTTTACCGAATCCGGGAGCTTCAAATTCGCTTGGTGTAAATGAGGATTTGGTCGTTCTTTTAGATGATACGGCGCCAACGGTTCTCAATATCAAAGCAGTATCAGTAAATGGGACCTATGCTCCCGATGATATAATAAATCTAACGATTAAATTTTCCGAACCAGTATTGGTTAATACTACGGGAGGTAGCCCAAAATTAACTTTAGAAACAGATGGAGTAGCAGGTATTTCGACTGGAGATGCGGAGGCAGCTATGCTTTCGGGGAGTGGGTCAGATACGTTGACATTTTTCTACAAAGTGCTATCGGGTAATTTTACTAATGATCTGGACTATGCAAGTTCAACTGCATTGACTCTCGAAGGTGCTACGATAACTGATTTATCGAAAAATAATGCAGTACTTGATTTGGTTAATCCTGGAGCTCCCGGATCGATTAGTGTAGGCAGTGAAATTGTCATTTTTCTGGTTAATCTATCCTTAGTCAGTAATGGTAGTTTCAGGGAAAATCATTTGGCTAGAGCGAGTGTAAATGTGAACGGAGGTTCTATTGCTCAATTGGCATTTTCAATTAGTTATGATCCCAGTCAACTTGAATTTGTTGGTGATACGCAGAGTAACACGGACATTGATAACGATGGTTTATCGGTAGAAAGTGTCGGTAATGCTGTTAATCCTAATGCTGATGTTCGACTATATATGGATAAAACAAACATAAATTTAACCAGATTGATCGTTGAAGTGGATCGAGGTGATGGTGAAGAGTCGATTATCGCATCGAACGGTGGGAAAATTTTGGATATTGTATTTAAATTGAAAATAGGTGCCAATCATCCAATACATCTGGATCTCGCAGAAATTACAGCTCTAACATTAAGTGGTCATTTCGTAAATTCAAATACTGAGGACGGCTCAATCTCGGTGGATACTCAACAACGGTTACTTGACGTAGATGAAGATGGAAGTGTTTCATTTGCTACCGATGGTAGATATATATATCGAGCGTTACTTTATAAAAATCTCGTTGGGTTAGTTCCAATAATACCAACATCACATCGTTATCCTAATTTTACATCAATCAATAACAACGAAAGTGGGTTAAATCCGAACGGTTCAATCCCCGCTGAATTTGATATAAAAATAAATGATAATCAGATTATTGCTAATGTTATTGCTGTAGGGATAATGTTTGATGTGAATGGCGATTCATCTGTGGACCCGGGTAGAGATGGGGTATATATATATAGATCATTAAGAGGGGACAACTTAAATGGGACCGGTATTCTTACTTCACATGGAATTAGCGACGCAACCGAGATAACAATAAATGGCAATGTTGCGTTGCTTAGTACGGAAGCGGCAGATACAGTGGCGCCTCGCTCAGGAGTTGGGAATTTGGGAACAAGTATGTCCAGTTTATTCGGTACAACAGAGCCGTTGGAGATTCGATTTAATGAATCGGTACGATTGGTTAGTACTGGATCTGTGCTGTCAACTGCAAATATTCCAGCAGCGCTTGTCAGTATTGGTGGAGTAGGCGGTCCTGCTATACAAACTGTCGTTGGCGAAAGTGGTAGGATTATAACTATTACGCCCACCTCAAATTGGGCTAATGGTCATACCGTTACTGTTAGTCAAGTTTTGATAAAAGATGTCGCGAATAATACAGGTATTGGCTCAGTTGTTTTTCAATAGAAAGGGAATTATTAAACTTTGATGGTCACCGTTCACGGGGTTCAAAATTTCCTCCTTTGGAGAATTAACAACTTAAGAACATTAAATCGTCTTATAGAGTTGTTTTTTTTAGGTTTTACAGGTATTCAACCACTGAACATACTGTTCTCCGTTCACAGGTTTCTTCCGGGAGGGGATTCAAAAAACTTGATTGTATAGGAATTTATATTCTAAGTTATTGAAATTTTGTATCTTATATCAAATTACAGGATATCTCGAATAAGGAGCGTGTCTCATTAGTAGTCCCGCCTTCAGGCGGAAGCCTGAACGATGCTTCAGCGAGGACATTCTATCATAGGAGATCGCTGAAGCTCTCATGAAACTTCCGCCTGAAGGCGGGACTACGAACGAGCTGCAATTAAATTTATAGCATAAGAGGTTCGGGGTGCAGTCCCGCTTGTGAGCAGGATTGATTTTGTCTATTATTGCGATAGGAAACGTCGGCGCACCCGGTTAAATTTAAAAAGACGAACAACACGCTTATGATTACCGGTCAACGAGTAAACATACTTCAGAGTTCTCTGAGTTTCGGCTTTTCAACCCGCAGCAGCGGAAACCGTGAACTCCTGAACTTTGAATCCCGTAAAACGGTTACCTTGAGTGTGTATTCAAAATGTGAGTGACTCTGGTGAATGCTCGGGTTGGGGTAAAAGTAACGCGGTCATTCCTGGCTGCGCACATGTTATTCAGCCAGGAATGGCCGATTTACTATTTGTCACTCACATTTTGAATACACACTCGTTACCTTTGATGTTTGATAAATTGTCAATTAGCAAAGCCGTATTGATGTGTTATCAATACGGCTTTTTCATCTGTGTAATTTATTGAAAAATTTATGAATTTTGCCATTCAGGTAATTCTTTCTATTTATAAATACTTTTCATTAGTAAAAAATCAATTCTTCATCGCTGACCTAAATGTATAAATCAGATTTTTTGCATAATAAGCTTTCATTTAATATTAATGTAAAAAGAATTTTTCTTATTATTATCGCTTTATTTCGTCAATTTTCTTGCTTTTCCAGTACAGAAATATCTACCGGAATATATGATGATTTAGTTGCAGGGCAGGAGTTAGTGGTTGATGTAAATGTGAACACAACAGTAAATTTATCGGATTTTACAATTGTAGTAGCCTATAATGATAATGGAGATATTCTTGAATTTGATGCAAACAACTCTGGACTAAATATCTCAAATCGGGGTTCTTTTGATTTCCTTGATGCGGATACTACGGAGAATTCCATTAAATTTGTATTTGGTGGATTGAGCAGTGATTTTGCCGTAACTCCTGGCAGTGGCACTCTATTCAGTTTTAAATTAATTGCAAGACAGGCAGGTTCGTCCTCACTGTCATTTCCTGTAATTATGCCGTGTGTTCCAGGTTTAGACTGCGAACAATTTCCAGACCCAGTAACATCTGTAACTTCAGGAATGATTACTGTAGTACCATCATTATCGATTAATAATGCTTCTCCAATTATTGAGGGCGATAGTGGTTCGCGATTAGCAATCAACTTTTCCGTCAGTTTGAATCACATAACTTCTGAACAGATTTCGGTTGATTATAGTACTATAAATGGAACTGCTTCAGACGAATTTGGAGATAATGATTTTGAGTCCCAATCTGGCACTCTTATTTTCTCAACCAGCGGCAGTTTATCTCAAATAATAACCATTATGACAAATGGTGATGATAAACTGGAAGGAAATGAAACGTTTAGTGTGATTCTGAGCAACGCAAATATTCCAATAAGCAGGAATGCTGGACTTGGTACGATTAACAATGATGATGAAACTTCATTGTCAATTGATGATATTGCTTTAAGTGAGGGTAATTCCGGAATTAATACTTCTTTTACATTTACAGTATCACTTAATAATCCAAGTGATTTCGGAATCACAGTCAATTATTCAACGCAAAATGATACAGCTTTATTGAGTGATAGTGATTATCAATTTAATTCCTCTGTGTTGACATTTAATCCTGGTGAAACAGCTCGCACAATATCTATTTTTGTAATTGGAGATTCACAACCCGAAATAGCTGAACATTTTCAAGTAAATCTAACCAATACTCAGCTCATTGGCAATTCAAATCAAAAATTACTTGCCATTAAGGACGGTCAGGGCATGGGAACAATACTTGATGATGATAAAGCCCTCCCCGAAATAAATTCGATTACTCGGGCATTTGTTCACTCGGAAGGAGATAGTGATCGACTTAACTTTTTAGTTACATTCAGTAGAGTGGTTCGGTTTGTTAATCAGGATGATTTTATCACGGACTTAATTGCAGGTGCTTTAATGCCACAACCTATAGTTGAATCGGTAGTAAAAAATAATGGTCGAGATCATGAGTATTTGGTTTCTGTAAGTGCCCATTCAGGGCAAGCCACTATTGGACTTGAATTAACATCTAATAATATTGAGGATTTATTGGGGAACCAATTGGCGGAAACTCCGTTTTTACCAAATCAGTCATTTGACATTTGGGAGAATGAGTTAAGCATTGAAAAGGGATGGAATTTAATATCATTTCCGGGACCGGTTTTTAAGTCGCATGTGTCGAATATAATTCCAGGTTCTTTGACAAGTATTTGGTCCTGGAACGGATCTAATTTTACAAAAATAAATGATACTCAAGGGATCGCTAAATTGGGATTTTGGATATATTTTTTAGGAGGAGGTGCATCACTACCTATACGTGGTGTTAATGCTGAATCAATGTCAACGAATCTTCAGCCCGGTTGGAATTTAGTCGGAGTGTCTGCACCTAAGAATCCACAGTCTAATTCATCCATTAAATTTCCTATTTGGTTCTGGCAAAATAACAAATATATTGTGGCTGATGAGCTACAGCCATTTGCTGCATATTGGGTATTTGCAAAAGGAAAAGCGTTACTCTGATACAACGATGAGGTGGAAAAAATTTACTATTCAATTCAGTTTGGATTTTTTATGATCAACTATTATCCGATTTTGTTTCCTTGATTTTTTTTGATAATTTCATTAACCTTTTTTATTAGCGCTTCCGGAATTACGGGTTTTATTATATAACCATTTGCTCCTGCAGATATTGCTTGTTTTATCAGGTCATTCTCAGTAACGGACGTACACATAATGACGGGCATCTTTGCTGTTTTTGGATTATTTCTAATTCTTCGTAGTGTTTCGATCCCACTCATAATTGGCATATTGATGTCACATATTATTAAGTCTATTTCAAAATTATGCTCAATTATCTTTTTTAGAGCTTCTGTTCCGTCTCCAGCTTCAATAAAATCTGAAATCCCGATTTTCGCAAGGACTTGTTTTTGGATTTTTCTCATTGTCGGGGAATCATCTGTCAACAATACTTTCATCTCTGCTCCTTAATATACTCGTAGAATCATAAAACAAATCAGGTATCGAAAAGTTCAATTTGCTAGTGAATAAGGTTAATTGTGATTACTATATATCCAGTATGCAATTCCCCTATCCAATGACTTATTATTGGCTGCCTGTGAGATCGTTACGAATTTGTTTTCCTTCCATTTTACGATATGTACATCAAAAATGTTGGCAAATGGATTTAGATTTGTATCTTCAGGCCCCCATAAATTCCATCCTGCTTTCAATTGAACATTCGATGTTGCTAATGGGAAGCCTTTAACTTGGCTTTCTGCATCATCCAACATAAAAATCCAATATCCATTAAGTGCTTCACACTCTGGTGTAGAAATAAAATTATTATTATCCCACGTCCAAATTCTGCCAAGGTATATTAATGGGAATTTATTCTTATTACTACTTACAATATTGTTATTATCAAAAATATCGGCAATACGTGCTGAAAGTGGCTGATGTGGTAGTGAAAATAAAAAACCGCGCCCAAAGGGCGAGGTATTAACTTGACGTGCGCCTGGCATGGCGTATTTCCCGGTTCTGGGCTTGCCCAGAAGTAAAATAAATAATGTTCGCCGTTACCAGACGGAAGGACAACGTCAATAAGGCAAGGGCACGTTCCAGTAATGGGCGGTTTGAAGGAAGCATGAGACAGAAGCCGTGTACGTAGCGAACAGCGAACCAGCTATATGGCAGCGCGGAGGAGGGCGAGCAGGCGTGAGTGA
>JAJFLO010000101.1 GCA_021772675.1 Verrucomicrobiota bacterium
CTCATCTGAGGCTTCCGTCTAAAGACGGGACTACGAACCTTACCCCGTCCGAGTTTTTCGTTGATTTGATTGTATAAGCTCTTGTATTTTAAGTTACAATTGATGTGAGACGAAAACCCCGGCAAAGCCGGTTAAATTTAATGGTAATTTCTCTACAAAATAATTATCACCGTTGCATACGCTTCTGAACTCCAACTCCAGTTCGTCATCTTCTTTCTTACCAGGCACTTCGACTATTAAATACGTCTGGAGATCCGCCTGCTTTTTCTCCTTGAGAAAACGATAAACGCGTTCTAAACCATATTGCCATTGCAAGGTGATTTCGATTCATGAAATGTTCGCGCGGCTCCTAAGCCAGCCGGGAAAATGAACCTTTTCTTTTTCTTATGTCATGTTCATTAAGAATGACCATATCGTGACCGAAATATAACCTGCGGATTTCAGGCATCAGTGAATCAGTATCCCGCTCCTTGCTCTACTTCACTTAGGGCTCACAAATAAATAACTTGGATTTTTCGCATCTTATCTTCACGTCATCTATGTCCGATCCAAATGACGAAAAACATTGAAATATTGCAATATTCCTGCTACTTCTCGCCATTCAGATCGCCCAAACCTGACATAAATCTGAGCGCAAAATTATCCAAGTTATTTATTTGTGAGCCCTTAATCAAATTACCAATTGAAATGTCAATCTGTCAACATCGTTACTAAAACAGTTAATGTTTTACTTTTTCATTCCTGTATTGGATGTAGACATCCTGGATTGAGTCATAATGGTTGAATGCGGATTCTTTCAGACGTTCATACTCACCGAGATTTAGTGAAGTATTGTTTAAGCTCCACGCCGCTTTGCTACCGATTCTCCAACCAGATGACAGGTAGTTTGTTGGTGTGAGAAAATAATCTCCGACCAACCCAATGCTGTCTCGCAAAGTGGATGGGCCAAGAAACGGCCATGTAAGGTAGAATCCATGCCCTAATCCGTAGTTACCCAATGTTTGTCCAAAATCTTCTACGCTCTGCTTACCAGGATAATATTTGCCAGCAGCATCTCTAAATCCGACTACTCCAAGGGTTGTGTTGATGATAAATATATTAAGCTGATTACCAGCATAGTTTACTTTGCCCTGTAGAAGCCCATTAACAACGCGTACCGGCATCGTCAGGTTCTTGAAAAAATTCCTGATAGACACGCGACCTTTTTCTGGAACTATTTTCGCAAATCCTCTGGCAGCAGAGTCCAGTGCGAAATAATAAAAACGGTCGTTAAAGACGTACATACTGTAGTTCCAATAGAACAGCGGGTCGCCTATTGCATCCTCGTCATTAACGTCATCGTCATCGTATTCGTCATCATAATCATCCTCTAAGGTCGATGAATTATTAATATCAGCCGCATTATTTCCAGGATTTAAGTCAGCGGCATCACCGATTGTGGTTGTCGCAGTACCAAGGAACAGGAGAAGGGTTACGATAAGAATGAGATATTTTTTTAACATAAATAGCGACTCGTTAGAATGATGCAGGCTAGCCTGACTAATTCTTTTGGATTTTTATTTTCTCACGCAATTGAACCACCAACGTATCATAAGATTTTTTATTAATGATCTTTTGAAACTGTGTTCTATAATTTTTTATCAGACCCACACCTTCGATTTTTACATCATAGATTACCCATTTATTGCCTTTTTGGAACATGTTGTAATTGATCGGTATTTCCTTTGATGAGGTGATAACCCGTGTTTCAACGGTAAATTTATTTTTGCCGAGGGATCGTTCGTTTTTATAGACTACTTCTTCATTAGAAAATTCGGCGATACGGTTTATGTAGTTTTTTTCAAGAAGCTTTCTGAATAATTGTGTAAATTCCGTACGATGTTCATCGTCAAGCTCGCGCCATTCTTTGCCCAAAACACGCTTACTCATTTCATAATAATCAAATCGTTCCGCAAAAACATTGCCGATCAATTTCAGGCGTTCATCGTTATTGCCAGTCTCTTTAAAATTAGGATTTTCGAGAATTTTAAGAACCTGATTAACAGACTGTTCAAGCTGATTTTTTGCCTCACCAGCGATTATATTATCTAATCCCGTAACCGCTGACAGTATTAAACAAAGTGTTAGAACAAATTTATTCATAATAGTCATCTCTCATGTCAAATTTTTTCAAATGAATTGATCCGTGTCACAACCGTTCATTCAACTGCACCGAATGCATATTTACTGATAAGCTCCATTAAATCAACCGATGCCTCCGTTTCAGTAATTGAATCACCGTTTTGCAGGAAATCTTCAGAGCCGCCCGGCGTCAGGTTGATATATCTATCCCCAATTAACCCAGTAGACTTAACAGAGGCGATCACATCGTCGCCCAACTTTACTTCATTGCCAATACTCATTTCAATGACAGCAACCTGATCTTCCATATCCAGATACGTTTTAGTAACACGGCCAACCAGAATGCCAGCAATTTCAACATTTGCTCCCTTTTTTATCCCACTAATTGATTCAAATTTCGCGATCACGGTATAACTATCCGATTCTATTATGTCTAATCGGCCCAGCTTTATGGTCATATAGGCAATGCAAATTAATCCGACGAGGACAAAAATTCCCACCAGGATTTCCGTTGATTTCTTTTTCATATTTTATTTTCCCAGTCTGATTATTTCATGCAGTTTCGTAGCGAAAGTGCATAGTTTGTTTAAAATCAATGAGTTATGGAGGTTCAGAGAATGCAGGAATAGTGAACTATTTCGAGTTCTCTGGTTTTTCATAAGTCATTGATTTTAATGTAAATATGTGTTTGTAGCAGAAGCCGGATGAATTAATCAGGCTAATTACTGTTAAGTGTAAACTCACCAATCATATTCATCTCTTTTAATGCCGGAGTCATCGCATCTTCGATTGTGCCGCAACGTTTCTCCTCGGCTACTCCCGCACTGACCGAATACTGCATCGGCTTGTATCCTTGTGGAGGCAAATCTGGACATTTCTTTATCGAAGCAGAAAATTTATTAAGGCAGTTCTGAGCTTCTTCAATGCCAGCATCAGGCAGTAATGTCACCAGCATATCGTCACTGTATCTCGAATTATGACAGGAGCAGGGTAGAAACTCCCCTATCTGATTCGCCATATGCTGAATTATTTTCTGACCGAAAATAAACCCCAGATTCTCATTGATTTCATCTAATGCATTGATCTTAAATATTATCAATGAAAATTTGCAGTGCGTTGTCATTTGATTGACAGTTTCTTCAAACTTATTTGCAATCGCTTTTTTATTCTGTAACCCGGTCATGTCATCTTTAAGAGTTTCTACGCCTTGAATAAACTCTGTTACGATCGGGTTGGTTATTTTTTCAAGTTCATCTGGCGGATTGTCTACCAGTATTTTTCCATTATCTAACATCAAAATTTTGTGTGAAATATAAAGAACATCAGGTATTTCGTGACTAATGATGATGGCTGTAAAATTAAATTTTTTCTGCATATGACTAATCATGCTATGTACTGCGTTTTTCCGTATCGGGTCCAGTCCGGTAGTCGGTTCATCAAACAACACTATTTCCGGATCCATAATCAGGGCTCGCGCCAGGCCCACTCGTTTATTCATACCACCCGAGATCTCAGACGGGTACTTATTTGCCGTGTCAATAATTTCAAGCTTTTCGAGTTTATCGTTGACTTTTTCTTTTATTTCATTTTCAGAAAGATTGGTTTTCTCTCGCAAGGGGAGTGCAATGTTATCAAATATTGTCATTGCATCAAATAGTGCAAGGTTTTGAAATAAGTACCCCATGCGAGACTTTAGTTTTCGTCGGTCCCGATGCTTAATGTCTGATAATCTGCGGCCATCAAGAATAATCTCACCCGAATCCGCTTCCAACAAGCCAATGATATGCTTAAAAATAACGGATTTCCCCATGCCGCTCCGGCCAATGAGTGTCGTTATTTTTCCTCGCTCAATATCAAATGAAATGTCATCAAGCACTTTCAATTGCTTAAAACGCTTCGTGACGTTTTTAAATTGGATATACGGTTCGTTCATATTCAAAATTCCTGTGCTTCTTAAAATAGTTCCCTCGGGGTTGATCACACACCACTCTTCTTTTGTAACTTAAGCACATCTGAGGAGCAAGGTGTCAGTGTTCAGGTGTCAAAAACATAGAGAGCAAGCGCTTTTGAAAGCTGACACCCGAAACCGGAAACCAAGTTTCATTTTATACTTGTAAGCCTCTGGCTTATTTACAGAGATTGTGAATCAAGTTCAGAAGTAACTAATTTCCTATATTAAAAATGCGGTTAAAATATAGTCGAGAACTAATACAATTACACTAATGATTACCACCGAACTGGTCGTCGCCAGACTGACGGCTTCCGAACCTTTCACGCCTGGTTTTAAATGATTACAGTTAAATCCTCGGTAACAGCTTATGGATGCAATCACAAAACCAAAAAACAACGGTTTTACGAGACCTCCAAATATATCGTTAAATCCAACACTGGTTTCTATACCGGAAAAAAAGATACCAGGGTTTACTCCAAGCATAATTACGCCTGAAATATAACCACCAAAGATCCCGACAAGATCAAATATGGCGGTTAAAAATGGTAGTGATATAATCGCTGCAGCAATGCGTGGTGCAACCAGGAATTTAGTGGGATTTATATCCATCGTATCCAAAGCATCAATCTGTTCTGAAATTCTCATCGCACCAATATTTGCTGCAATGGACGAGCCCGCTCGCCCTGTAACCATCAACGCTGTGAGAACGGGTCCGAGTTCACGGATCAAGCTTAATGCCACGGCACTGCCTAATAGTCCCTCCGATCCAAATTTTGAAAGTGTGTAATACCCTTGAAGCCCCAGAACCATGCCGGTAAAAAAAGCTGTTAACGAGACGACGAGAACTGATTTCACACCGATAAAATAAAGGTGTTCAACAATGCGTCGCAGTTTTAAAGGATATGTAAAGATCAACAGAGTGGCGTGGCAACTAAAGATTGCGACCCTACCCAACTCTCTAACAGTTGTAATAGTACCTCGCCCAAGATGTCCTAAAGTCGAATGAATAAATGTCATGATTTCAACATGATCGATAATTATTAATAAATCAACTCATTAACCTGAATCTGTGAAGGATTTCTTTGAATGTAGTTGCAGCCGCAAGCATTGAGACAGCCTCTGCTGCACAGCAGAGCCATCACCCCCTTAGTGGGAGAATGACAATGCAGTAAGTATTTCACTGAAGCGCAGCCTGCCATAGCCATAATAAGCGACGGCATGGTAACTACTGCAACTGCTTTTTAACAAAGCAAAACTTGTCTCGACGAGCCGAGTGTAACGAGACAGCCTTTAGGCAACTTATACAAAACGTAGGCGGATGCGCTTAATGAATTCCTTCGCGACGCGGCGACTTTTCGTTAATTTGTTCATCATTTTTTTTCTTTCTTTTATTCCTTCTTTCCTGTCGTAAGGGCTCACAAATAAATAACTTGGATAATTTTGCGCTCAGATTTATGTCAGGTTTGGGCAATCTGAATGGCGAAAAGCAGCAGGAATATTGCAATATTTTAATGTTTTTCGTCATTTGGATTGGACATAGATGACGTGAAGATAAGATGCGAAAAATCCAAGTTATTTATTTGTGAGCCCTAATTGAGATATACTATGTACTACTATCCGGAAATACCTTGTATTTAACCCAAAATCCGAAATTGCAACGCGGTGTATAGCGCTAACCTAATTGCAATGACCATTCCAGGAAAACCGAATAGTCGTCGGCAAAAATATTGTTTAACGGTTTTGGGCGAGGAAACCGTAAAACATTCGGGGTTAGCCCCATGAGTCTGACACAGCAACAACTGGAAAGCAAGCTCTGGGGAGCAGCTGAGCATTTGCGCGGTCAGGTTGATGCGTCCGATTATAAACAATACATTTTGCCACGTTTATTCTTCAAAGTGTGGAAGGTGGATAGGTCTTAGTGAGACACTATTTTTCTCTTATAGACTTAGGAACCTGGAAAAAATAATGTATCCCATTTTCCATCCCATCTTCAGGCTACATTTCTCCGACCCTCAATCGCAAACGTCCTCGGAATAAGTATACTATTACCGCGGTTTTGCTCAATCGGATCGGCAAAATCTAACCTAAACCTGCCCGTAAAATGGGACATTTAATTTTTTCCACGTTCCTTAGCCTGAATTATGCATAAACTTATTTCAATAGACAAAATCACTAAAACTAAATCGTAGATATTGTACCTTTCCTGTAGATACTTTTTAGTGAGTCGAGTTGAGCCCCTAGGGCTTAGCTCGATGAGATTCACTAAAAGGAACTGCAGGCCTGAAAAGGGGGGCGGGGAGAAACAACGACCCGCTTTCAATTTGGCAAAAAAGAAACTCCTTACCTGCAAAAAACTATGACCCGAATGCCCCCCAATTTGAGGATTTTTCAGTTTACGGTTTATTGAAATAAAACATTTATTTCAAAACAATGAGAAGGTGAAAATTTAAGGACAAATCAAAAAGAAAGGGATGCTCGTTTGCACAGGCATCCCCTCGGGTATTGCAATTAGACCAGCTCTGAAGCTCCTTTAAGGAGTGGGAGAAAGGTGCCAAACATCGTTTTTGTAACCATCGGTCGCCCAGCCACCGATGACCCATATTTTATTGTCGTAAACAATTGAGGAGTGAGTATATCGAGCAGTCCAGGCGGCGAAGGCAGTGACTTGCGTCCAGGTGATACCATCGGCGGAGGACCAGACATCTTTTCTGTGACCCAATCCGTAAAGATCGCCATAGACACCTTCGTAACCATCGCCATAGCCACCGATGACCCACATTTTGTTGTCGTAAACGACGGAGGAGTGACCTCTACGAGCAGTCCAGGCGGCGGAGGCAGTGACTTGCGTCCAGGTGATACCATCGGTGGAGGACCAGACATCGTTGAAGGAGGTGCCATCGGAACCGGAGCCGCGGATGACCCACATTTTGTTGTCGTAAACAATGAAAGTATTACGAAGACGAGCAGTCCAGGGGGCGGAGGCAGTGACTTGCGTCCAGTTGATACCGTTGGTGGAGGACCAGACATCGTTTTTGTAACCACCGCCATAGCCGCCGATGACCCACATTTTGTTGTCGTAAACGATGGAAGTCTGGAGATAACGATCTCCCCAGGGAGCACGGTCAGTTGCCAGCGTCCAGTTGATGCCGTCGGTGGAGGACCAGATGTCACTACAGACGCTTGACCCATCGCATCTTCCACTACCGGTATAGCCACCGATGACCCAAATTTTGTTGTCGTAGATGTGGGAGGTATGATGGGAGCGGACGGAGAAGGCGGCGCTGGCAGTGGCCTGCGCCCAGGTACTTTCGGCTATGTCACTAAGAAGAGTAGAAACTTCAGAGTTCCCTTGTGTGTTTGTCAGTTTCAACTTGTGGTAGCCAGCTTGGATGGGGCCCGGCAAGTTCACAATTACCTGTTGCAGACTCGGGTTTGTATTGGGAATATCTGCTGTGGAAAGCACGATGCAAGCCTGTCCTCCAAGAGTTACTGTGGGATCAGTTTGACTGATCACCAAATTCGTTCCGTTCAACTCCAAAGCGGGAGTGCCATAGAATTGAATCTCCTGGAAGAAAGTAATCTCCACCCCATCGGTACTATCAGGGCCACCCGGACTTAAATTTGAAACAGTGGTTTGAAGGACAGAGATATTTCCCGCGTGTGTGGAGATGCTCGTGTCAAATCTTTCGCTTAAATCTGGAGATTGGCTGTTTTTTCGCAATTTAAAACGCGGAACTATTTCTTAAGGCCAGTATATAATTTAATAATCCATATTTCGTATATTTGAGCGTAATTCTCATGATTTAATCCGGA
>JAJFLO010000102.1 GCA_021772675.1 Verrucomicrobiota bacterium
TGAATCCGTGAAGGTTTTCTTTGAATGTAGTTGCGAGGCAGGAAGTATTTAGCTGTAGTGACTACTGCAACTGCTTACTAACGAAGCAAATGCATTTAAAGAAAGCCTCCGCGAAGTGGCGACATATTGCTAATTTGTAAATATTTCGTCTTGAACCTACCGTCACGGATTCAGGTATTACTCAATTTAGGTTAAATAAAATTTAGAGGAAATCTAAAATGGAAACCGTCATTTTTCTTACGTTCATTCTGGTCTTATCCATATTTTTGGGGTTTGAGCTTATATCAAAGGTCCCCTCGACACTTCACACCCCTCTTATGTCCGGGTCAAATGCAATATCAGGAATCACAATAGTGGGAGCATTACTGGCTGCTGGAACAGGGAATAATCAACACTCTATAGTTCTCGGAGTTTTAGCCTTGATATTTGCCACCATCAACGTCGTTGGAGGGTATTTGGTAACAGACAGAATGTTGGCAATGTTCACCAAGAAAAACAATAAAAAGAAATAATTAATGACGTCCTTACCTCTAATAATTGAATTAACCTATATTTTTTCAGCGATTTTATTTATCATTGGTATTAAAATGCTCGGCTCTATGGTCACAGCACGGAGAGGGAATATGATTTCCTCTGTTGGTATGTTAATTGCAATAGCGGCGACATTATGCAATTCAGGGCTTCATTTTAAGTTTATAATAATCGGAATTGTAGTAGGTACCATTATTGGTATTGTCACAGCAAAAACTGTTGCGATGACATCAATGCCTGAGATGGTTGCATTATTTAACGGATCAGGTGGGATCGCTAGCTTATTTGTTGGGTGGGCGGAGTTTCACACAAAAACAAATACAATTCCTAGCTCGGTTTTACTTGCGATTGTTTTGACCGTGACAATTGGTGGCATAACATTTTCAGGTAGTATAATTGCTTTCGGGAAACTTGCCGAAAAACTACCTGGTAAACCTATATTGTTGCCGGGGCAGAATGTATTTAATGCGATTTTAGTCCTTGTAGTTTTGGTTATAGGATGTTTGTTTTGCTTCAGCACTTCCTATATAGCTCATTATCAGCTGTTCATCGCAATTATCGTTATTGCATTAATCCTTGGAGTTCTGGGCGTAATACCCATTGGCGGCGCTGATATGCCAGTTGTCATATCACTACTAAACAGTTACTCAGGTCTCGCCGCATGTGCTGCCGGGTTTGTTATCCTAAACAAAGTATTGATCGTCTCAGGTGCATTAGTAGGCGCCAGCGGAATTATATTGACCAGCGTCATGTGCAAAGCAATGAACCGGTCGCTAACCAATGTACTTTTCAGTGGCTTTGGAGCGGGTACAAAAACGAAAGGAAAAGAATCACATGGAGAGGTCAAACCAATTTCCACAGACGATGCCTACCTTATTCTGGAAGCTGCAACATCCGTCGTGATTACCCCTGGATATGGCATGGCAGTAGCACAGGCACAACACATCGTCAATGAACTCGGCCAACTTCTCGAAGAAAATGGCTGCGAAGTCAAATATGCTATCCACCCAGTTGCCGGCCGTATGCCGGGACATATGAATGTCTTGTTAGCAGAAGCCAATGTCTCCTATGATCAGCTTGTTGAACCCGATGATGTTAATCCCATTATGGAAACTGTCGACATATGCATGGTAATAGGAGCAAACGATGTCGTGAATCCTTCTGCTCGGAATGATGAATCAAGTCCAATATATGGCATGCCTATCATCAACGTTGATAAAGCAAAGACTGTCTTTGTTCTAAAACGATCAATGGCCTCAGGATTCGCTGGCATCACTAATCCGCTATTCTATGGAGAGAACACCCGAATGTTATTCGGTGATGCAAAGGCATCCGTGTCTGCACTCGTTGGTGAGTTTAAAACTTAAAATAAAAATATAGATAAAGAATGCGTCTAGTACAGAATTAACTTGCGGTTCACTCATAAATTCCATCTTTCAAGAAGTTTCATTGAGGTATGACGGGGTGCTTACCGAAAAATCAGAACGGCAGTGGTTTGATATTGGCGATATGGACTACCGAATTCTCCGCCAAATACCAACGCATATCCTTATTTGACGTGTATGCGAATTTTTTCTTTCCCAAATTCGATAACATCGCCCGAAACAATTTTTTTTCGCTTTCTTGTTTCAACGATTCCGTTTACTGCAACTTGACCTTCAGCTATAACAAATTTAGCCTCACCACCACTGGCAACCATGTTTTCGATTTTCAGGATTCTATAGAGTTCAATAGGCTCCTTTGCTATTTCAATATGCCTCATACTAAACACATCTATTATCAATTTTGAGAAATCTGATTTTAAAGGTTATTTTTGTTCTTTTAAGGAACGTTTTCGGTCCGTGACATTGTATATATTTTGCGAAACTGCGGGAATAGATTCTTGCCGACTTCAAGCCACACTTAATCATTTTTATCTCACAAAAGAAGTAAGATCCAATCCATATAATTTTGAATTAAGGTGGTTCCGCAAATTCGACATGGTTCCGACTTCGGTCAATGATTCAAAATTCCTTAAAGCCTCATGACTTATTTTGCTAATTAATGAGTAGATAGACCATGTATCAAAGTTGTGAAGTATAATGTTTTAACGACAGTTGTAAACCCCAATGGACGATTCAGTTGTCATGATCAATTCACTAAATTTCTAAGTGCCTCAAGCCTACCATACATTTGCTCCTAACCCGCTTTTCTCACCAACTCTTGGCGTCCCCAACCCAATAGCAATTATGGGTGAATAATTTTTAGGCACAATATCCCTGAATTTTGCGTTAATAATCCGTATAATTTGCCATGGCTGCCGTTATTTTGGAGTTCAAACTTCAGTTTGCATATTTTATTCTTTAAGAAAGCGAAAACCAGGCTGAAGCCTGAACTCCAAAATAACGGCTGTTCAGTCCCAAATAAATTCACTGTATCCTTAAATGCGTTTCACCAATAATTGCTGCCAACCCAATAGTGTTAAGTTAAGGAGTTAAATTAGAATTTCTCGTTAATACCTGAGGGATTTCACAATACAACGATATTGATCCTTGACTTCAGAAATTTAGGAAGATTTTTTCCCAAGAGAATAAACACCAAATAATATTCCAAATCCACCGGCCCCAATTAACGCCCAAGCCCACGGGGGAAAACTTGATTTTGAATTTTGGATTTCAGACTGAGATGTAGTAATATCAGATTTCAAATCTGGCTTTATTTCTACAACTTCTTCAGACACGTTTTGGGTTACTGGTGGTTCGGTTGACTTTACTGTTACGACTGCTTCAGGTATGTTTTTGCTTTCGACTTTAACCGCTGATGGTACAAACTGTAGATAATTACGTGTATGACGATCAAGTTTATATTCAGAACCTATATGGCGGAGGACTTCGTCTTTTAACTGATTCGCATTTAATCGGCTTTCAACTTCAATCATAGACATTCCTTTAGCGTCGAATTCTCGCCCCCAAACATAGCCAACCCCTGCCGCACTTCCAAGTCCGGCCAATGCCTTATCAAATAATTCAGAATCAATGCGGGCAAATTCCAACTTCATTTTTTTACCCAAATCAAGCTCAGTCACCCATTTTACAACGATACGGCGAAACAGCGTAAGAGCAGATTTGCTTTTTGAAACAGGTAATTCCCCGGCAATTAATCGGCTGATACTATCGCGCGCGGCCTGCTCCGGTGATCCCATAGAACTGTTAACATCCGTGCTGGGAAGCGAGACTTCCGCTATCACCTCTCCAGTATCAGCCCAAATCGCGCTGAGATCGACCCCAAAGGAAAAACGGTGGGTCTCTAGACCGTATATCTTTTCAGAAGCGACATAATTACCACGGCTATTAGCCCTGATTATAAAATCGCTAGTTGAAGTAATATCAGCGCGTCGAAATGTTGCGGTTTTGTCATCGTCAAAAAAAGCGTCTCTGCGTGCCCGGCGATCACTGCTATTTTTTGTCTGGTCTCTATCAATTATCTGCATTTCCGATTTCAGCGCCATTTCAGTGAGCAACCCCTGAAGCAGCTGTCCGGTTTGCCGAATGCCTTCGATATACTCGTTACTTTCGATAAGAACTCGTGGAGATTCCTTTGATCTGACTAACATTTTAAGTGCCATCAAGTCATCAGCACCTGGAGCTCCTTTGCCTACATTTGCTGAAATTTTAACAGTATATGTATCCTCGTCTTCCATCCCCTGTGATAAGACTCGATAATTTTTGACATAACCAAAAGCAGAGGTAAAAACACGGTCGAAATCCAGTGCATAATTCGTGATTTGAGTGTTCGCTAGGATATCGATACCGGCACCTTTCTGCACGGCATCCCGCAACGCATCGGTCAATGCTCGTTCACGGGCATTCGAACTGTCACCGGACGCATAGCCAAGACCAATAACTTCCGTTTGTGCACTGCCCACCGAGGCAACAATGATTATAGTGATGAGGAGCGTGTTTTTTACCAGTTTATATATGATACTTTTTTTCATTGATTCAAATCCTTTTCTGGAGTGAATATGTTTTTCAAAAGGATACCTTTTTTGTGACTGCTTTGAGTTTTTTCAAGTTTGTTAGATGGAAACTAATTTTAAAATCATGCAAGGCAGACTACTGCATCTGGATGCTCCTTATATAAGGGAAATTGCAACAGGTTCCTTACCCATAAAATTAATCTGTCGTTATTGTCGTTCGTGCTAATAAATATACCGACGAAACCCGATATACAACTAAATTAAATACTCAGCTACTTCAGATTCGACAATATTCTCCAACAATCCCTCATTGCAATGCAGTAAGAAAATTTTTCGTATAATTCTGGGTATCTTGGATAGAGCAATATATATGTCGAAGCGCTTGTTAGAGTTCACCCATAATGACTCGCACTTCATGGATAAAGCCGTTAGCAAGACGCGTTATTCGGAAAAACTTTTCTTTTGTGATTTGACATTGATGAAACGTAAGTTTAGCTTTCTTTAGCGACTGCCCATGGTAGTCTGTTTTCTGATTCGAATAATTGTTTTGCGAGTATATTTCGCTGATGTGGCTGGCGCCGCCGGATGCAAGACTCGCAAATTTCAAAGTGGGGCATACAGTGAGAATTATAAATCAAACCCGGAGGCAATTTCTCCATTTCCGCCAACCTTTACGGTGCAAACGACTGCTCCTGGTAAATTTTAAGAGTGCCTGGGCGAATGCTCCTTAAGCTCTCAAAATTTATAGTTTAGCCTGATTAATTCATGCGATTCGTCGCGAGAGCACTTAACTCACTCATAATAAATTGATTAGAGAAAATTTCACAATGAAAGTGAATTTTCATTCACTGAGATGTAAAATTGAGTTAATCGGCTTATTTGAGCAGAGATTAGGGCTCGCAGCAGAATACTGATGAATTGTTCAGGTTAGCAAGTATTTTTTTAATCGAATTTTTTAAAATAATGCTTTACTTCATAATACTATAACTGGATCACCATTTTTTTTGATGAAAATTTTATTTTTTAGTTTCAAAAATATTCATTTATAAAAACCTCTTTCCAAGGAGACTGATATGGCCGACCAACCAGCAGCACGAATTCAAGTCTTAGCAAAAGCAGATGTATTGGGGTTACCCGTTGATGCTGCTTACCAGAGAAAAGAAAATAACTCTTCTGAGATAGTTGTTTACGGAAGTGTTCCCAACCCTAAACCAATGTCCCTCGCTGATCTGCTCACAGAATTAGGTAACTTAGTAACCCTAGGCACTGTCAAGCCGGCGACCATCACTGATGCATTGCCGTCGACATTGGCCACATTGAAGCATATTACGTTCAGCCTTGATTTAGTCTATTTCCGGCGAAAGTCTAAGGCCCCAGCAAATACCTCAGATCCTACCCCAACTGCCCCAATAGGTAGTGATTACGCATTTGAGGTCTCTGTGAATCTAGGAGGAGTTTCGGCAGATTTTCCTATGAAGGTGCTAAGTATGTCCTTTAAAATTTGGACCACAACAAATGCCCAGGTTCTAGAGGAAATGGGTATCACGAAGTTCAACAAGCTACTGGAAACTCCAACGGCTTAAACAACATTTTATTACTTCACTACGAGCCATACTACCTTACAGGATTAACAATTTCAGTAAATGACTTCCATATTTCCCGTGGGAGTTTTGGAGCATGGACGTTTTGGGTGGACGGCTATCCTCCTAAAGGACTACAAGACGCCGTGCGGGTCTGCTTTTTTGATCACAATTCGCCGACCGAGACGTTCCACAAGAGTAAAAATTTTCTCCTCAAACGCAGCCAAAAAGATTGTTTATTTATAGCTTATTTCTCTTATGAAAATTCTGATTGACATTGAGCTGCAACAGTTCACCATTGGCACGCTGATAAAAGAGTTGTCTCCGACAGCCGAACAGGAGATGCCCGCATTCTTGACGTCATTGGAAATTGACTCTCTGAGTGTTTGGTTTGACACAGACACCAAAGATTACAACTTTGATTGTAAAACAAAATTCTCAATTGACAATGTCGAACTGGATTTGCTCCTACGCATAAAGCACCATAAAGGAAATTCTAAGCTACTTTACGCGGGAACGCTGACGATTGGCAATCAGCAGTTCACATTGAGCTTCGGGACAAATAAGGAGCTGCTCTTGGCATCGTACCGGCCCGATACGGCGCTGGAGAAAATTGACGTCAAGCAGTTGATAGCGGAATTGTCGCCTGACGCCGCAGCTGAAATGCCAAACCTCAAAATTGATATTGAAGAAATTGTTTTTGCCTATCAAACTGGGGAATCGAAATTTATGTTGGCTTTTGATTTGGGCTTAGATCTAGACATAGCAAAGCTCCCGGTGGTTGGTAGCGAATTTAGAAAATACAATATGGGGATCAGTAGCTTCTGGGCCGTTGCTGCCTCAAAGGTGTTCTCTTTGCAAGAAATCAACGATATCAACGACCAGTTAAGCAAATCTGGTCCGGCATTGGGAGCACTAGCAATCCACAAAGGGTTTACCCTCATTGCAACACTGAACATAGGATCAGATTCCTGCCAACTCTGTCTCCCGAATCCAGTCCTTAATGAACTTTTATCGTTAAATAGTGAGGAAGACGGAAGCAGTGAATCGGGTAATGGTGCCGGATCTCCCGCTGAACTTCCTGCACAGCCCCTCGGCAATACCGCCTGGTTCGACCTAAACAAATCCTTGGGTCCGGTACATTTTGAGCGGGTCGGTGTTCAATACAAGGAAGGTGAGTTGTGGTTTCTTCTGGATGCGACCTTGTCAGCCGCCGGGCTGACTCTTTCTCTCGACGGCCTTGCGCTGGGATCGCCGCTCACTGAGTTTAATCCGAAATTCAGGCTCTACGGTCTCGGTATCGACTACCAAGACTGGCCGCTGACAATTGGTGGGGCGTTTCTGGAGCAGACGATCACGGAAAATCACACGCATTTCAAGGAATATGACGGCGCCGCAGTTATCCAAATGGATAACTTCACACTCTCCGCCATCGGTTCTTACGCGAAATACAAGGGGGCGACGTCGCTCTTTATTTATGCTGTTTTGGATGAGCCTATCGGTGGGCCAGCATTCTTCTTTGTCACCGGACTGGCTGCGGGATTTGGGTACAATCGTTCGATCACCATGCCGGCAATCAGTCAGGTAGCGACATTCCCGCTGATCGAGCAAGCTCAAAGCGGCAGTGCTTCAAATTTAACGGCCGAATTGGATTCGCTGCACACGTATATTCCCCCCTCCATCGGCGAGGATTTTCTTGCGGTTGGAGTCAAGTTCACATCCTTCGAGTTGATCAATTCGTTCGCCTTGTTGATCGTTAGCTTTGGGCATCGGTTTGAGCTGGATCTCCTGGGCTTGTCTTCTGCGGTTATACCGACCCCAGTGGAAGGAGAAACGACACCGCCGTTGGCAGAGATGCAACTGGCTTTGAAGGCGGCCTTTATCCCCTCAGAAGGATTCCTGGGTGTCCAGGCACAATTGACCAGCAAATCTTATATCTTGTCGCAATATTGCCGTTTGACCGGTGGCTTTGCGTTTTTCAGCTGGTTCAAGGATGATCCGTCAACGGGTGCTGATGGCGGTGACTTTGTCCTTACCGTTGGTGGCTATAATCCGCATTTCCACGTCCCTCCTTACTACCCGACGGTACCGCGGCTGGGCTTTTTGTGGCACATCAACGACAATCTCAGTTTAAATGGCGCGCTCTATTTTGCCCTGACAAATACCGCGATTATGGCCGGTGGACGACTTGAGGCCAACTGGCATAGCGGTAGTATCAAAGCCTGGTTTGTGATCGGAGCCGACTTTCTGATTTTTTGGAAACCGCACCATTATGATGCGGAAATCTACGTGGATATCGGAGCATCATATACATTTCACTTCTTCGGCACCCACAGGATCTCTATTGATGCCGGAGCAAATCTTCATGTCTGGGGTCCGAAATTTTCCGGCACGGCCCACATTCATGTATCCGTTATTTCTCTTACTGTTTCATTTGGCGCGACGCCTCTTCATTCTCTCGCTCCGATTCCATGGCATACGTTTAAATCCTCGTTTCTGCCCGGTACGGTCTGCAGCATTGCTGTGCAGGGTGGATTGGAGAGAACATCCAATGACCATGACGGCGTCAAACGTTTTATCGTGAATCCTTCCGACTTTAAATTGGCAACCAATGCAATTGTGCCGTCGAAGACATTAAATGGAACACCCCCCTCTCCTCCTCCTCCCGACATTTCACTAAACGACGATTTTGGGATCGCTTCAATGGGAATCACCAGTTCGGAATTACACTCCGATCACCATATTACAATGCAAAAAATGGATGATGAAAACACCCCGCCAACGTGGGAAGATGTCACCAGTGACTTTGTATACACTCCGGTGTTGAAGAATGTTCCGCAAGGGCTATGGGGGGCAGCCGACACATCCGGTGAAGTCAAGCCCGTCAACGTTAATAATCACAACTTGATAAAAAATACCCTGGCCGGGGTGACCATCACTCCAAAACCAGAGCTGAAGCCGGACGTGACACATGATATACAACGGAAAAAACTGAAGTATGATACGTCGATATACCACCCGGTATTTTCGTGGGCTTCCGACGATTCGTTAGCAGAAAGCACGTTAACTGCGGACATCGCCACTCTGGACCAGTTGTTTGGTTCAGGAGCGACTACGGCTAAGAATGATGGCCTGTTCACGGCCTTTGATGTGGACATTATGCCGACGATTGATAGCGCATATGGAAACGAATTATTGCTTAAAAGGGTAGTTGAGATCGGCGTATGAAGGGGAGGACAATTACTCGATGCCTGTGCGTCGATCAGGTACATGTTCAGTAACCCCAGGTAGGGGTGCGATGAATTTAGCCCACGACTTCAGTGGTGCGTAGATACTAAAACGGTTGAATTTCTACCAACCAGGTTTGATTGGAAGCAGGGTAATTCCGGTTTTCTAATGATTTACTCCATGCTACTACGCTGAATGTTGGCGCGGTGCCTGATTTGTGAAACAAATCTTTGGAGTGCGGTGACCTGGCACCGCTTTAAGACTTCGCGGAGCGAAGGAGAAGGTTTGCCCTGGAAAATAAAGCTTAGTATTAACGATTTGCATTATGATTGCAACTAACCTGCATTATGCGGGTTCAGCGCTCCGCGCTGTTCTAAAGCGGCGCCAGGTCGCCGCACTCCAAAGCCTTCGGCCGTGCCAGTTGCCAATAGTATACGGACGATATAGTTGTGAAAAAATCCCGGCAATGCCGGTTAAGTTTTTAATTTAATAGTATAGGAATTTGTATTCTAAGTTGTTGCAAATTTGTTGGTAATAAATTTCCAAGATATCTTGAATAAGGAGCATGTCCCGTTTGTAGTTCCGTCTTCAGGCGGAAGTTTTAGGAGAGCTTCAGCGATCCTTGGCTGAGATGTCCTCGCTGAAGCGTCGTTAAGACTTCCGCCTAAAGACGGGACTACAAACCTTACCCTGTCCGGGTTTTATTTGCGTTGATTTGATTGTATAAGCACTTGTATTCTTAGTCGTTACTATTTGCAGATAAAAACCCCGGCGCAGCCGGTTAAATTTCCTGATTTTTTTGCTCGACAGCGCAACTTTGCTATCTATTGGCTCTATTCTAGTGTCTGTCCTGAAAAGGCGAATTTCGAAATATTAAATTTCTATAAAGCCACAACCTGTTTTATGAAAACATGTTATGGATTTAGTTTATTTTCAGAAATCGAGTTGTCAACAGGTTGCTACGGATGAGTAATTTTACGTCCGTCAACTCCAAGAGTTTTTCATAAAAATAGTAACTACCTAATTTAGAAGTTGTTCTGAATATCACACAACATAATTTCCCCAGCACTATGCGTGGAATTGTACCATTTTCAGTGAAAACTCATTTCAAATTTCAGTTGTAACTATTTCTTTAATAGTATTTTATATATTTCGGGACAGACACTAGATAAGCTCGGCGTAAGCCCTTCGGGTGTGCATTGTCTGTACTGGATGGAGTTATGTCTTTGGAGGATCGAGGCGTACCGAGGTACTCCCCGATCTTCTAAGGATGCAAATCCGCCTGTACAGACAACCCAAAGGGCGAGCATTTCTTGCAGAATTTCATTTGCGTGGAAGACGACGATCCTCGGATCGACTTACTTTCATGCAAAACTAAACTCCATCAAGAATTGCTCCGTGCACACCCGAAGGACTTACGCCGAGCTTATCTAGGTATTACTTAGCATTGTTTCTTATCCTGCCAGGGTAATAAAAAACTTCTTTACTTTATGTTTAAGTACATGTACAATAATAAGTACTTATTTGGAGATTGTAAATTATGGATACAGTAAGCTATACATCATTCAGAACTAATCTTGCTAAAATGTTGGATAAGGTTAGTCGGAATCATAAGCCGATCATGGTTACCAGACAAAACGGCAAACCTGCAATTGTTATGTCGGTTGAAGATTTCAGCTCATATGAAGAAACGGCGTATCTAATGGCATCTCCTAAAAATGCCAAACGATTAAATGAGGCCATTTCTCAGATAGAAACTGGAGAATCAACAAGCCATGAAATTATAGAAGAATGATTTTATCGTGGGCTGGCAGAGCTTGGGATGATTATTTGTACTGGCAAGGTCATGATAAAAAGACCTTAAAGCGTATTAATGCATTGATTAAGGATATAGGCCGTAATCAATTCGAAGGCATTGGAGCGCCAGAACCATTAAAACATAATTGGTCTGGATACTGGTCAAGGCGCATTGATAAAGAACATCGCATTGTTTATAAAGTTACCGAAAGTACAATTTTTATTGCTCAGTGCCGTTATCACTATTAGCAATGGCGCTTCAAATAACACTCCCTAACCTATTTTCCATATTGGTCGACTTTCCGACAGTATCGAATTTATTGACTTATGCCGTGATTGATGAGTATTTAATTGAAGGATGGACTTGTGAGATTTTAGGTCAAAGTTAAATTCTCAATGTGCTAGTCTAATTTAACAAGAAACCTTATCTTTGGGGTGCAGTTAGTTTGTCGTTTCGTTTTATGC
Source organism: Verrucomicrobiota bacterium (assembly GCA_021772675.1). GTDB lineage: Bacteria > Verrucomicrobiota > Lentisphaeria > JABSQK01 > JAJFLO01 > JAJFLO01. Next base: position 11,557 of record JAJFLO010000102.1, read on the forward strand.
ATCTGCGGGACGGAAGTTTTAAGAGAGCTTTAGCGAGCCAGTGTTTGTAAATGCTCACTGAAGCGTCGCTAAGACTTCCGCCTGAAGACGGAACTACAAGCGAGCTGTGATTGAATTTTAGTGATAAGTTTTTCACATGCGGAACTCCCGTTATTTAAGCTCTTTTATCCCAAGCTTTATCGAAATTGAAACCAAGAAGCTGAGTTGCAATTTTAACTTTTTGAAATAACCTAAATGGTTTGATGTAATTAAAACATTTGAAAGATGATAAAATTAAGGTTTCAGGTGTCAGTGTTCAGGTTTCAGATCAGTTGTCCGAAGCTATTTTCCTGAAACCAAAGTTTCCTACTATACTTATGTGCCTTCGGCGTATTAACAGAGCCCATTTTTGGCTCCGGAATTGTTCTTTTGAAAGAGATTTAGGTGTCGGCTGTCGGTTTCCAGATTTCAGATCAGATAATTCCGAAGTTATTTCCTGACACCTGACACCTGAATTTTCTCTATTTACAATAAACGAAAATCATGGCAAAAATAGATTCGAAAAAAAGCAAAGTAGATGCTGCGTTGGGTAATTCGGAATATAAATATGATATGATCCGAGCGATGCCGCGGCGAGAGTCGTCAGAATCTACCGGTAGTGGTCAGTTTTCGATTGCTCTACCTCCAAAAAATGGAACGAATCCAATTAAATTGCTTGTGCTGATCCGATTAATTGCTTGGGTTTTAGGGCTTGTTTGGTACGTTACTGCTACTTTGCTTTCTAGAATATTTCATCGAAGCTCACTTCAGAATGAAGGCAAACGTTTAAGGAAAATTTTGGAACGAATGGGGCCAGCAGCGATTAAAGTTGGACAACAATTGTCTGTTCGAGCTGATGTGCTGCCCTACGAGTATTGTACTGAATTGAGCAAAATGCTTGATAAAATGCCCCCTTTTCCTGTCGAGCATGCCATCACCACAATTGAACAGACAACAGGAAAAAATCTTAACGAACTATTTTCAGAATTTGATCCTGTTCCGATTGGATCAGCCTCCCTCTCCTGCGTTTATCAGGCCAAATTACCCGATGGGAAACTGGTTGCTGTCAAGGTTAAACGTCCCGGAATTACCCAAAAACTAAATGCGGATTTGCAAGCGATCAATGTGCTCTGTTTGCTGGCTGAAAAAATTGGCTGGATTCGAACTGGATTGACTCGAAATTTTCGGGAAGAACTTGCGCGAATGTTTTCGGAGGAGTTGAATTTCTATTTGGAAGCGCGTTATACCGAGATTTTTGGTCAACAATGTAAAAAGAATAAAAACATTTCTGCTCCAAGGGTATTTCAGGAACTATGTGGTGAGGAGGTTATTGTAACTGAATTTGTTTCCGGTGTGTATATGATAGAAATTCTTAATGTCATTGAACAAGACGACGAAGATGCAAAAGCCAAACTGGAGGCAAGAGGGTTTGACTTTAAGAAAATTGCCAGACGTCTGATGCATATTTTTCATTGGGAATGTTTTGAAACCTATTTTTTTCACGCCGACCCACACCCTGCAAATCTGATAGTTCGCCCCGATAATACCATTGTTATGATCGACTTTGGCTCGTGTGGCAGTGTATCAAAAAAAGTACAACGTCGGCTTTTACTGTTTAACAGACAAATGGTAATGGAAGATTTTCATGCTATGGCGCAAACAACTGTTGCGATGTTGGAACCGTTGCCACCGATAGATACAGATCGTTATACCAACGACTTAATCGATCTGTATAGGCAAGTTTTTATCGCAAATAAATCAAGTAATGCAACGTGGTATGAAAAGTGTTCCGGTGGCATGTGGATGAAAGTAATCGCACTTTGTCGCGATTATAATATTCCAATGACACTGGACTCAGTACGTCTTTTTCGAGCAACCTTCATGTATGATTCAATTATCTTAAGGCTTTGGGCCGACTTGGATCCACGGGAAGAGTTTAAGAAATGGGCCCGAAAATATAATAAGAAAAAGAAACAGTTTGTTAAAAAAGAAGCACAAAAACGGTTATGTGGGCTTGCAGATGACGACTATACTCGTGGCATTGAATTAGCCTTATTGACCGATCAAGTTTTTCAACGATTACAGCATTTTCTGGACACCCCTAAACATAATTTTGGTTATAGCGTTGGCAAGGTTGCTTTTGCTTTTTCTACGATGTTGAGGTCATCTGTATCTCTGATGCAATTCTTTATATTACTTGTGATTGGTAAGCTTGCTAAATTAGTTTTTATCGATAAAAAAGTTATAGAGGAAATTAATGTTTTACAGGAATTGATAAGGGTTGCCGGGCATCCAGCATTTCTCTTTTTTGCGCTTGTCTATATACTTGTGGTTATGCGTAAGATCATTTTAAGAATTAGCGATTTGGATGTCGACACCTCTTAGTATTAGCCAAGTATAAGGTGTCAGTGTTCAGGTTTAAGATCCGGTAGTTCCAACGTTTTTTTCTGAATTCTGAAAGCAAGTTTCACTAAATCCTTGTGTACCCTCGGGCTTATAGCATAATGCCAGCTAAATCAGGCGCCTCAGGATTTGTTTGTACTTAACTTGAAATTTGAATCTTGATAGGGTATTCCTAACCTATTGCTTGAAAACGTAATAGCACATGTATTCAATTAACCATTAGCGGGGGAGAAAATTTTATGAAATCAGTAATGTCATTCATTGTTAGGCATCCGTGTTTGAGTTTCATTGCAGTAATTCTGGTTACATCATTGTTTATGATTCCACTACCAAAGTTGATCATTGATCCATCTGCAGAGGGATTAATGATTTCTGGAGACCCAGACATAGATTTCTATGACGAGGTAAAAGAGACATTTGGTGATGATATTTTAGTCTCAATTTGCATTACCAGCGATAATGTTTTTCAAGAACCAATTTTGCAAACTATTCAAAATCTTTCTGATGAAATTCAGGATATTACTCTGCCTATTGATGGTGAAGACGTTGAAGTTGTTGCACGTGTCGTCAGTTTAACTACTGTTAACAAAATTATCGGTGATGATGGATATCTGGATACTGGAGAGTTGATTGAAGATGTAACGTCAGATGAAGACGAGTTGGCTGTAATTAAGCGGAATGCATTGAGTAATCCGATTATGATTAATGACATCGTGTCGTCGAATAGTAAAACGGCATCTGTCAATGTTTATATTAAAGAAAGTCCCCCTCTACATTTTACTTACAATCAAGAAGTCACAGAGAGAATACAAGCCTTAATCGATAGTGAGATAAAACGCTTGAAAGGTAAAGGGATTGATGCTGAGATTTTTCAGATTGGTTTCCCGGTCGTTAAAGTTACAATCGCAAAATATCTGGAACAGGATATGGTGCGTCTTGTTCCCCTTTGTTTATTAACATCTTTGATCATTTTGGTATGGTCTTTTCGTTCTGTTATTGCGGTTACTATCCCTATGATAACGGGTATTTTTAGTGTCATTTGGACTCTGGGATTCATGGCGGCTATGGGCTATACAATAAATGCTGTCACAAATATTGTTCCGCTGCTCCTTCTCGTTATTGGATGTACTGAGGATATTCATATGCTTTCTGAATATTCGGAACAATTAAAAGCTGGCAATGAGAAGCTGAAGGCCATTCGGAACATGGCTATTAAATGTGGTTTAGCCATATTTTTAACTTCACTAACAACATTATTGGGTTTTTCTACCCTAACAGTTAATAAGATTACCTTGCTAAAAGAGTTTGGAATAAGCGCCTCATTTGGGTTGGGATTCAATTTTCTTGTAACTATTTTAGTTCTTCCAACCGTTTTGCGATGGACGAAAATCCCCAAAAATTTTGGTTCAGGGCAAACTGCAAAGCCGACACCTAAACTTGATAAGATATCTGATTTATTGTTCTATATCGCCGTTAACAAACGCCCTGTCATAATGGTCGTAACACTCACAATAATGATATGGGCAGCAGTTGGAGCAACAAAAGTAAAATTGGACTCTGATTTTATTGGATTTTTTAAAAGCGATTCTGAAGTACGGGTAAAATTGGATCGATTATCAGAATTGATGGCTGGGGGTCAAAGTTTCTTTGTTATCATTGATACAGAACAGGATGAGGGTATCAAAAATCCGGAAGTAATGACAGCAATGGCAAAGTTACAAACTCGAATGAACGACGTATTTGGTAAAACTATTTCCGTGGCTGATCAGATTAAAATAATGCATCGGGAAATGAATGACGGTAAAGCAGAGTTTTTCACAGTTCCAGATTCCGAGGAATTAATTTCTCAATATCTTCTAATGGTCGATGCCGAGGAAGTTGAACCATTTATGGACACAAGCAGCGGCAGGGCGTGTATTGTTGTTCGTCATAATGTGCGTGGTACCTGGCGTTTAAATGAGGAATTGGCTAAAATTGAAGCCTATGCCAAAGAGATTTTTCCAAGCTATGTCAAATTAAAAGTCACTGGTGAAACGATTCTTGTTAATAAAGGTGCTGATTCAATGTCTATAGGTCAGGTATTTAGTCTTTCACTGGCATCTATATTTATCTTTATTATTATATCAATTTTATTCGTATCTCCAAAAGCTGGTTTGCTGGCGATGGTTCCTAATATAATTCCGATTTTGATGAATTTTGGTATTATGGGATGGTTTGACATAGCGCTAAGTCCTGGGACCTGTACCATTGCTGTTGTTGCCCTGGGGGTTGCCGTAGATGATACAATTCATTTAATGGTCCGGTTTCACAAGGAATTGAAAAAAACAAGTGATCAAAACGAAGCAATGGAAAAAACCATTAGGGCACAATTATTACCAGTTTTATCCACCTCAATTGGCTTGGCAGTTGGTTTTTTTATACTTATTCTCTCTAATCTTGTGACGAATATGTACTTTGGTTATTTAGCTTCAATTGCCATGGTTATGGCATTAACCAGTGACCTGCTTGTTGGGCCTGCCTTATTGTTGTCGACTCAGTTAATTTCGTCTTGGGATCTTTTAAAAGTAAAAATCAATGAGGATCTGGTTAGAACCAGTACACTGTTTAAGGATCTAAAATTGGCAGAAATTAAAAAGGTAGTTCTTTTGGGGGTTATTTCAGGTTATAAAGATAGCGACTATATTGTTCGAAAAGGCGATGATAGTCAGCATATGTATATGATTGTTGAAGGTAATGTGGAGGTTGTTGTACAAGAAGATGAAAAGGAAAAGAAATTTGTTAAAACTCTTGGTCGTGGGGATATCTTTGGAGAAATGGCATTTGTTACCGGAAATCAACGAACGGCTGATATCATGGCAAAAGGTGATGTAGAAGTGCTAACGATTGATCATCAAAGCCTCAATAATGTAAAGGCAAGATTCCCAAAAATCGCTGCCAAGATTTATTACAATTTGTCAAGTATTCTTAGCTTGAGATTAAAAGAAACAACAAGTGCCTGGGCTAAGCAGAGGGAATAACTGATAGTCAGGTGTCAGCTGTTTCTGGAGTTGTTTTTCTGAAGCCAAGTTTCGTTTTTTATGTTAAGTATTCTCTTATGAGGTATTTTATGTGTCGAATACCATATCCAACTCTAGACTTGTAAAACCAAGCCCAATTCTTGGCACACTACCAAATCTGCTTGACGAGTATGCTGCTTTCGCCCATCGAGTTCGTGATTTTGCCGTAGAAACCATTAAGCAGCAACTTTCATATATCAATTGTCTTCTACCAACCACAGTATTTCATTACGAGACGATTTATTTGGGCGGTTGAATCCAATTTACGTCCAGAAATTTGTCTTCGACTACATATCACCTGACATTTGATCTTTATCTTGATCTCATATGGATCATACACAATTGTCCGAAAACGGATAGTTTTAGGGATTGTGATTAATCTGATTTGGTATTGATTATTTGATATGTATTAGTTAACATTATACCTGAAAGACCAATTTAGAGCTATCATTGGGTGTATGCATTTCCATTACCTAACTAATTGTGTAACTGCTTTATTTTGAATAAGTAAAATTTATTATATAATTTTTTGTCTCAAAATTGCTGTAATAAATACATATGAGTACTGATTACTTAATTTTAGGCAGTGGACTCGCTGGATTGTCGTTTGGTGCATTAATGGCACATGCCGGGAAGAAAGTTGTTGTTCTTGAGGCAAACGAATATCCAGGAGGATTTGGCCATACTTTTATTGAAGGGAATAAGTATCGTTTTAATGCCCAACTTCATTATGTCTGGGGGTGTCGACCGGGTAGAAATGTAAACAAGTTTCTAAGAAAATTAAACTTGGCTGAAGTGGTTACTTTTGAAGAATATGATCGCATGGGTTACGATCATATGCGAATACCAGGCTATAGTCTGGATATTCCCTCCAGTTATGATCTGCTTATCGAACGGCTCGTTTCTCTTTTTCCTAAGTACAATAAAAATATTAATAGATTTATCCAAACTGTTTGCAAAACAAGTGCTGAACTTGATCGGCTTCCCGCACCGTTAAACGCATTACCGGTGTTACTAAACTTGCCCAAATGTCCTCGCGTCATAAAATATCATAACGCAACTCTTCAGGATGTGTTTGATGAATTTTCGCTTCCCTTGGAGGCACAAGCATTACTGGCATCACAGTGGTTGGACTTTTTGCTTCCGCCCAAAAAATTGTCATTTTTCGCGTGGGTTGTATTGTTTTGTGGGTATTGTCACGGTGCCTATTATCCTACCCGGCATTTTGAATTCGTTATTAATTCGTTGGTGAAGAAGATCCTGGATCAAGGAGGCAAGGTTCGGTGTGAGAAACGTGTCATTGATTTTATCCTTGACAATAAAAAGGTTAGGGGAGTTATTGCAGAAGATACAGATGAGTCAGGAAAATCCAATGAGTATTTAGGAAAAGCGGTTATTTGCAATATAGATCCTAGAAAAGCAGCTGAGATGATTGGATTTGAAAAATTTTCAAAATCGCTCCGCAATAAAATAAACTATGATTACTCACCATCAAATTTTGTAGCATACTGTGTCGTTAAAGATCTGAATCTTCGAAATTACGGATTCGGGAAATGGAACCTTTTTCATAGTGAAAAAGCGGATTTAAATGAAGTGTTTGATGACATGTACCGTCGTGGTGATTATTCTAAGCCGAGCTTCGCTGTTACTGTTCCGACTTTATTAACTAAAGATCATAGTGATTGTCCGGAAGGTACGACAATCATTCAGTTTTTAACGGTCGCAGATTATAAGCGATTTTCAGATTTGAAAAATAGTAATGCCGTTGAATACCGTCGCAAGAAAAAGGAGGTCTTTGATGCGATTCTTGATGTGATGGAGAGAGATTATATCCCTGATTTACGTAAACACTTAATTTTTAAAATGACAGGAAGTCCGACAACAAATGAACATTTTTGTGGTAGTCCTGCTGGCAATTCATATGGATCAAACATGTCTCCATTAAATCTCGGTGTCGGGCGATTAGATCATCGTACTTCTTTAGAGAACTTCTATTTCTGCAATGCCTCGTCAGGGTATGCCGGATTTGCAGGAACCATTGGCACCGGCTGTAGGTTATATGAAACATTGGCAAGCGATGACGTGTTAGGTCAAACTCATTTTTAATTTACTCGTAGGGGGTGGCATTCATGAACGTGGCGATCATTGGCGGAGGTGCGGCAGGGATGACAACCGCCTTTTTATTAGATAAGTATTTTGATGTTACTGTATTTGAACGAGAACAGATTCTAGGCGGAAACATACGAACCTTGAATAAAAATGTGACCAGTATTTCTTTAAACAAAAATTTGATTCTGGATAATGGTGTGATTGAATTCGAACGAAACTATTTTCCAAATTTTCACAAATTACTGAAACATTTGGATGTCGGGCTGGCACCGGTAAAATTATCAAGTGAAATCTTCCTGGCAGATGGAACCTATATCAAATCCGGCGCCGGTATCATTGTTGGATGTCGAAATAATAGAGAGCGGATTAGAGAAGCGTCAAAATTATTAACCGTAATGGGTGGGTATTTGAATTTTTTTATAAGAATATGTTTGTCTCAAACAAAATCATTTTATGACAAACCTGTATCAGACTATCTTTCAAGGGGCACGCATTCAATTTGGCTAAAAATGCTGCTGATGTATGCATACTCCATACCCTACGTGAAAATAAAGAATTTTCCTGCTGAAATTGCGATGCCATTACTTAGACATTCCGGAATGTTTACAAAATGGGATCGAATTGTCGGCGGAGTCTATACTTATATCGAAAAAATGATATCAAAAATAAAGGGAAGTATAGTTTGTTCCTCAAATATTAAGGAAGTAAATCGGGCTAAGTCCGGAGTGGAAATAACAATGTCTTCGGGTGATAAATTAAAGTTCGATAAGGTTGTGTTTGCGTGTACACCGGACCAGGTATTATCCTTGCTTGGTGATCCTTCAGATGCAGAAATTAAATGGTTTCATGAATGGCGAATTAATGAAATAACAACCCTGATTCATACAGATACGTCAATTTATAAGCATTTTGGTGTTACCTATTTTTCTGAATTCGATGTTTTTCAGAAGGATACTGAAGGTAATTGCGGCTACAATGCCTATCTCGATCGGCTGTGTGATGTTAATCCGAATGAGTACAGCCATTATAGTTTGGCTTATAATTTGACCGATAAAATTGATCCCGAGAAAATCATTCATAGCCAAAAACATGTCACTCCCGACTATACCGTGTCGGCGGTTCGATACAGACCGGAAATCATTGAAAGGAATGGAGAAAATAATACGTTTCATGCGGGGGCTTATCTTTATGACGGTCTCCATGAAGGTGCTATTACATCGGCCTTTAAGGTATCAGAATTACTCGGTGGCCTTAAAATCGGTCGGTGAAAATAGTATTAATGTAGTGTCTGTCCAGAAACGGCAAAAAGTAAAGCGGACATTCCTGTCTGCTAACCCGGTTTATTGCTCAGACAGGAATGCCCGAGTTACTTGTAAAGCCTCCAAGCCAAGCAAATAAGCCACTTCTGGACAGACACTATATATCAAAAAAGAAGGGAATGAAATGGGGTGTGGCTTTCGTTTTACACAATATTTTTATGCATATAATCATTTTGAGTTGAGAGGTGGCAAAGACGCTTGAATTAAGCGTCTTTGCAGTGTGGGGACCTGGCACCGCTTTCATTTACCACGGAGTGATTGGAAGGATTACTGCACCACTCAAGAAACATCCACCCCTCATTTGCTCCACAAATTTATAAAGCGCAGCCGGGTCTGCGCACTCCAAAGGAGTGTGTATTCAAAATGTGAGTGACTTTGGTGAATGTCCGGGTTGAGTTAAAAGAAACGCGGTGTTGCCGCTTTGCTAATTTGCAAATTACTGTTACAAATTGCTGTCTCGCTCACGCTCGGCTCCTGGCTGCGCACATGTTATTCATTCGTCGCGGCGAACGAGTTACTATACAGCAAGCAGTAGGTTTTTCGACATTCGTTATTCATTTCAGGCAACAATTTTACAGAAACCTATCGAAAACCTGATGGCTATCGGTATATTTGCCACTCACGTTTTGAATACACACTTATATTTTATGAACATTTTATATCTGGAGTTTTGATGGTTTCAGTTGATGAAGCAGAAAAAATTATCACACAATCTTCGGTGTTATTCCCGGCTGGGGAATGTTCCCTGTTGGAAGTTCAAGGGCATATCCTACGCGAAGACATTTATAGCGATAGAGATCAGCCGCCGTTTGATCGCGTGACCATGGACGGTATCGCGATTGATTTCTCTGACTATCAAAATGGTGTAACCGAATTCAAAATAGTCGGTATGCAGAATGCCGGTATCCCAGCGTTAAACCTGGAAACTGGACATACCTGTATTGAGGTCATGACGGGTGCGGTGTTACCGAATGGATGCAATTGTGTCATCCCGTACGAAAAAATTTCGATAGGTGAAAACGTTGCGACTCTGACTTCTGATTTACCGCTTAAACTGAATCAAAATATCCATGCGCAAGGTTCGGATAATAAGAAAGGTGATTTAGTTTTAAAATCAGGAACTCCGCTGTGTTCACCCCATATCGCGATTTTATCATCTGTGGGAAAATCATCGATACTCGTCGACCAAAAGCCGAAGATTGCAGTCATTGCAACCGGCGATGAACTTGTGGGCGTAGAGGACGCCCCCGAGTCGCATCAAATCCGAAAATCAAATACTTACGCACTTCACGCCGCCTTAAAAAATATGGGACACAAACACGTAAATGATTTTCATGTCAATGACAATAAGGTTGAACTCAAAGAATGTCTCGCTAATGCATTGGCTGCCCATGATGTGCTGGTACTAACGGGGGGCGTCTCTATGGGGAAATATGATTTCATCCCCGAGGTCATGGGCGAGCTTGGCGTCGACGTTTTATTTCACAAGGTCAAACAGCGTCCGGGTAAACCGTTCTGGTTTGGTGTGTATCAAGGTTCCAAATTAGTATTCGCCTTACCTGGCAATCCAGTATCTGCCATTATTTGTTTTCATCGTTATGTCATCCCTTATCTCAGGCGAGCGAGTCGTGCTTACAATCAAAAACAAGAGTACGCAGTACTTTCAGAAGATTTCGATTTTGATAAGCCCTTTACCTATTTTTTACCTGTCAATATAGAATATTCAAAAGCCGGCGAGATTAAAGCATTTCCGCTAACAACGCATGGTTCCGGAGACTTTGGTGCCTTAGCAGAAACCGACGGTTTTGTCGAGTTGCCCGCAGATACAAATCATTTCCCTAAAGGTTATGCTGCCCCCCTGTTTCGCTGGCGCTAGATAAGCTCGGCGTAAGTCCTTCGGGTGTGCATTGTCTGTACTGGATGGAGTTATATCTTTGGAGGATCGAGGTGTACTGAGGTACTCCCCAATCTTCTAAGGATGCAAATCCGCCTGTACAAACAACCCAAAGGGCGGGCATTTCTTGCAGAATTTCATTTGCGTGGAAGACGACGATCCTCGGATCCACTTACTTCCATGCAAACAAAACTCTATCAAGAACTGCTCCGTGCACCCCCGACGGACTCACGCCGAGCTTATCTAGTGGGTGAAAAGACGGTGCCCTGGAAATTCGCAAGCCGTGCATGAGGAGAATATCACCAGCAATTATGGGTGAAATTCATTTAAGAGCACAGTTAATTTATTTGGG
>JAJFLO010000103.1 GCA_021772675.1 Verrucomicrobiota bacterium
TTTTGTTATCTTATTCTTAGGGAGTACTTTAACTTTTTAAAGTGGTAAACATAGGATTTTATCAAAAATAGACGTGTTCTTAATGAAAAATCGATTAATTAAATGTATCTGTGTCATTCTTTTTTTGTATGGATGTTTTGAAATATTTTCACTCTATACCCTATACTTCTGCCATGAAAAACATACCTGGGATAAAAGCAGACAGCATAGTACGAAACTTAAAGATTATAAGAAAAGAATTATTGAAATTCGTGACGACCAATCCGAGCAATACATGATATCGAAGAAACTTGGATGGACATTAAGACAAAATTCTAACCGAAAGTTTGTAACAACAAATCAGCACGGTATTCGATCAGATCATGATTTTCTGTTTCAGCCTCCTGAAAATAAAATTCGTATAGCAACATTTGGCGACCAATACACACTTTGCAATAAGGTTACCAGAGAGTATTCGTGGCAGGAGCAGATCTATAACTACGATCCGAACTGGGAACTGCTTAATTTTGGAGTGAAGTCTTATGGACTGGACCAGGCTTATTTACGATATAAACATGAAGGGTCCGCATTTAACGCTCATATCGTAATGCTTTGTTTAACTCCGAAAGACATTGCTCTAACGGTCAGTTTGTTTTTACCATGTTATAACCGGAAAACCAATATCCCTTTATTCAAACCCCGTTATATTGTAGAAAATGATATGTTACGTTTAATATCACCACAGGGATTTACCGGAAACGAGTATCAGATTTATTTCAATTCTCCAAAGACAGTATTATCTCTTTTGGACAAATATGATAATTTTTATAAAATAAACAGCCGCCGCGGCCTTAATTTTCTCCCCTCCTATCGATTACATCGAATATCTCGGGAAAGCAAACCTGTATTTGATCGCGATGGTGAATTTAATGCTGATTCTGAGGCGTTTAACATTGTCACAAAAATTATTGAAGAATTCACTGAAACAGCACTGAAAAATAATTCATTACCTGTTATTGCCTTGCTTCCGGAACAACGATCTGATATTGACCGTTATCTTAAACGGGAGTATAAATTTGATTCGCTAAGAAAATTCATGCGAATTCGCAAATATCACTTTATTGACCTTGACAATATTTTTCCTCTTTTTGAAAGGCAGATACTTGAAGTTCAGAATCCTATATTAGGTTCAACAAAAAAGAAGCTGGGAAAAAATCCAAGAGCGCTTCCCAGGTATCATCATCACCTATTAGCCAATGAAATTTTTGCCAAATATATGGTGTATTATTTCGAGTCAAACAATTTGCATAACCAATCTGCGATATCCAGCATGATTCGTAATGGAAATAAAAGTGTCGCGGCTGACCTATCCCTGTTCACACATGAGAAACAATGGTTAGTTATGCCCGATATGGAAATCGAAGTTGAAAATGGGTTTATTATGAATTCTCATGATAGTAATTTGTTACCCTACCGATATAATCATGCGCAACACTATTCACCTGCGGATGACCCGGAGAGTTCATACATTGGACATGGAAATATTGTCTTTACCTTCGATATCAAAAAATCAGGGCTTTATAAACTGGCGGCAAAAGTGTTGATTAAAAGCCGGGACAAAAATTCAATTTATGTAAAAATGAGTCAAAATCCTTGTAACCTCTGGCACTTACCAATTACAAAATCACCTAAATGGAAAACCTCCAAATTTGGCTGGCATTTAAGGAAGGGGAAACATACCATGATCATTGGTTATAGAGAAATGACTTATTTAGATAAAATCAAACTTATTCCTTTATAATTCCTCCGTTAAATCATACAAATAGGCTGATGCACCATGGTGTTTAACGCTGTCTAATTTTTTACCCATATTATCTAGATAGTAAATAAACAGCCGTTCATCATCAATATCTTCCCAATTGTAAATATGGGAAAATAATAACCATACCCGCGTATGCCCTCGAAGTTTTTCAAGGTCTCTTTTGTATCCATTCCAATCATATTTTGAAGCGACTCCGACTATGCAGTCTTGTTTATTCATTCCATAACGGTCTGCATAATATGTAAACGCAATTTCAGACCGGTAATAAAGATAAATTGCGTCATTCGAATTCCGATGATTCTGTATGTATTTCATTACGGGTTTAATCTCCTCTTCATATCGTGGCTTAACCAAATATTTGCCAGCATAGAAAACCGGATGCAAAAATAACAGGGTTACGATGACACAAACAATCACCGGTTTATCAGTTGTACTGTCCCATATATAATTTACGCCTTCAGCGATTAGGAGAATCAGCATAGGTGTAATAAAAAGAAGCAGACGCCCATAGAATGGATATTGCTGGAGTGCGGATGCAAAAAGAACTAAAAGGATTGGCAGAGTTAAGTCACAAAGTTGATGCCTGCGTCTTCTAAACATTGAATAGCAACCCAACATAAACGTTAACCCGCAGACACCTTTCAGCGAAAATCCAAGAGTCTTCTTAAATAGTTTGAAAAAATAAGTTATATACCATTTTACATCCTCAACAGAAGTTGGAGGAATCGGCATAAAACTGTCGCTCCAGTAATGGAGCAAAAAACTGTGATTCCCCAGGTTCTTCAGTGACACAACATAAACAGAGATAAACCCAAGCAGCCATAGGACGTAACAAACTATCAACTTATACTCACGATGCTCATTCTTTTTTATAATTTTGAAATAAGCAAGGCGAATACCAATGCCACCCAAAACAAAAACACTGGGGTGTGAAAACCAGGTTGCGACAGCCCCTACCATTCCAAAAACAATGATGAATACCAGGGAATCTTTATTAGCCCGAAGTCTATTAGCCATTAAACACAAAATAATGGCTATCATAACATCTACGGTGTATTGCTTTACCTGTGCCGAGTAAAAAATTAGCGTATTTGATATGGCAAACAGTCCAAGTGCAACGGGCACACATTTTCCCGCCAGTATTTTTTCAGCCAGTATTTTGAATAAAAAAATGGATAGAATGCCACACACCAGTGAGAGAAGTCGAAGAATCAGCTCGCCGGAATTAAATGTAAGTGTCAACCATTTTAAGATGATAAGAAAACCAATTGGTGAGCCCTGATTATAATCCAGAGGATTAAATATTTCAGCATAGGTTCGATCAATGATATTTAATGCGAGTGACGCCTCATCAATTGACAAAGAACAATTATAACCATATTGGATGATCCTTAACAACACGCCAAGAGTAATTATTATCCACATTAATGGAGAGCCAATCAATACTGAGTTCAGTCGATTTTTCATTTAGAACCTGTCTTTTTCCCTTCCAGAATACTATGGATTTTTTGCGCCAACACATCAGCAAACACTTCACACCCATGTGGCGATAGATGACAGATGTCGTTAAAGTATAATCCTTTTTCCGGTATAATCTGTTTCATATTGACAAAGGTTACTTGGGGGTTGCTGCCTGATATTTTTTGGATTTCGTTATTATGCGCTTTGATACCTGTGATAATATTCTGAGGTTTCCCCCACAATTCGATTGGATGCTCTGTATGCTTATAATAATCAAGTTTCCCAGCCTTGAACATAATTATATTATAATTGTCCGGTATATAATAGGCAAAAGACAATAGAAATGTGTGTTCACGACGGTAAGCAGCTTCATTTAGGATTGACTTTATATTGTGGCTAAATGTGGAGCGTGTTTTTAACGTACTCCCTAATTCAAGCCATTTAGGTTTTGGTGTGTTCAAAGGAACGTATCTGTTGGAATAAATACGCTGTTTAATACTGTGGAATAGATGATCGAATGAATAAGGAATAACGGTAACTTTAAATTCACTCCAATGCCGATCAATAATTTTAATTTTCTCATACCAGACATAATGAGAATAATCAGACTTAAATATTTCAGGCGGGCAATTATTCGCACGAACATCATTAATGCCATGATAAATGATGACAAAATCAAACGACTGATTTTCCAAAATTTTGTGTTTAACAAAACTATCTCGAGTTGTATGTCCTGCTTTCGATAAATTTACGATTTCGTACGGTAACAAGGGAATTGTGTTTAATTTTGATTTCAGCCTGTATTCAATGTCTCCAAAATTTTCATGTAATACCGATGCACCTAATAAAAGAATTTTGCAGGCATTGTCATTCAATGGCGTTTTCTGATGATAGTGCTCCTGTAATTTAGGGTACTTTTTAAATATCATGTCGTTTGGTGTAAACAAAGAAGCTCCATATCCAAATACTAATACGAATCGGAGCAAGACTTCAAAAAAAATCAGTAGAACCAGAGAAAGTGTTACTATAAAAACTATTTTTCGTTTGGAGATTAGCATATTAGAATTGGTGCAAAGTTAATTCACCTGACAGTTTCAAAATCAGTGTGAATATTTACAGACTTTAATTACACAACGATTGTTAAAACACAAACAAATATTGAATGAATGATGAATCCAGTGATAGTTTGCGTGGCTGAGAATAATGGTCTGGTCAAACTCATAAACATCAACGATGAAATTGCGATGATAACCATCGGAGTTAATACCGACACGTAAAATTTATATATCAGGCTATCTGTTAATACGTTGCATAAGACGAATGAAAATTCAATAGAATGTGAAGACAGATTTTTTCATAGAAATTGACTATACACTGATTTTCATTCAGAAAATAGAGGTAGCTATGATGAGGCCTAAATTCCAAAATGGGGCCGATAAAATACGACAGTGCCAACAATATGTATACCATATTTATCTGAATTAAGTCACAATATAAAATTGTTAAATAATTCAATACAATTAATATATAGCAAAAATCTGCGGCAAAAAGTGTTATATTAGGCTTATTTGGATCATTATAATACACTCGTAAAAAATTTTAACGGTTTCGTATATCTTATAGTTCTTATTATTATGGTGTCTATTATCTGAAAAAATCTGGAAGTTAAAAAAGAATAATTTAAGACTGTAATTTTTTTCGGGGGAAGATATTTATTTATAACATTCAATTTCACAATGTTTTATAAATAAATTTAAATATTGATAGGAAATATTAGATTTTAAGAGGAGAAGCGAAGTTGAACAAATATAGCTACCTCTATTTTCTGAATGAAAATCAGTG
>JAJFLO010000104.1 GCA_021772675.1 Verrucomicrobiota bacterium
TAAATTTCTGCTATTTTCACGCGGTTTTAATCCTTTTTTTTCTGGGATGTTTCAAAAAGTCCTGTATAAAAAGTGTAAACTACTATTTTCTCCTTGGCATGAAGCATCCCCTTTTTTTTGAGTGAAATTGCATAGCAATTCTATGCTCCATCATAGTATCCCACATTTCCCCCATTCAAAAAACGAGAAGGATTACAGGACAAAATCAGGAGGGGGCTAAACGATTACATGACAATCTGTTTGCAATCAAAACGTTTATCTCGTGAATCGCCGTGGGTCAGCAATTCACTCCAATTGCCGTGGCCTTCGACATAGGTACTTGTCAAATCATAGAAAACAAGGTCAACGTTGATACTGAAAAGATCGACTAAACGACCGTGCAAATGCTCTTCAAGAGGGCGTTGCAAGCCAGCAAAAATGGGCGAAGCCCGCAACAGGTGTTGATAATCCAAACCCCCTGTGATATGAGGATGCCAGAAAAGCTTCTGCTGCCAATCCCAAACCGACAATTCAGCTCTGGAACCTGATTTAAACAAGTGAGCTGCAAGCATCACCTCGAAGGCGGCAACAAGATCGAATTTGATTCTCATACCCGAACCGATCGAGTCAAGGAATTCATCCAACCGCAGACTTTTCATGAACTGTCGAACAAAAAACGGAATGCCAAAATATTTGAAGCCAATGATCTCCGAATCCGTCTCGCTTTCATCATCGACGGACAACCCAGCGATTTGGGCAAAACGCTTTGCCAGCTTTTCAACGTCCGATTTCGACAGGGCACCAAAGTTAGCCAAAAATTGGCCAGAATCGGGTTCAAAGTGTTGAACCCGGGTTAGACTGAAGTCTGTTGAGCAGTTCGAAAAGGCCATCTCAGGAACGCAGCTTGATACCGAAAGGTTGCGTTGCCTGAAAAAGCAACTTTTAACGCATATACAGACCGAGAGCGCATTGACAGCAACAGCCGAGAAGGACCAACCGTGGCTCGGCTCCTCGGACATTATAGAGTCGGTGTTTGGAAAATATAAGAATTTCTCAGCACGGCCCCCCATGTAGGAAGTGGGAAAAACTGTTCTGAGCATACCTGTGTTCACCAGCGACGTTACCTTGTCTGAGGTCAAAGAAGCCGTTAGTAAGCAGTTGCAGTAGTCACTACAGCTAAATACTTACTGCCTCGCAACTACATTCAAAGAAAACCTTCACGGATTCAGGTATAAGATAAGAAATACAGTTTGCCCACGAATCACAGGGAAAAGCACGAAAAAATACGAGCATTAGCCACGGATTTTCATGGATCAACACGGACGAAAATGAAATTCTATTTCTGTGAGAAACCACGACAGAAAATTTCAGGGTTGGCAGAAAGCCTATCCTTTATCTTGTGCCCTCTATTGGGGTAGAACTATTTTGAGGTGGACTGAATCATGCCAACAAATCTTCGAGTGAATCGACTTTTCATAAATGGCTGGTTTTTTGGCAAAATCGCTTGCAAGATTTATATTTGGTAATTAAGTTCAGCACTTCGCTTTACCCGTATATTGCGTAAAAAGTGAATGATTATAGGTAAACATGGCGAATTGAAAGCGTTAGACTTTTTTGATTTATGTTAATGACAAACTATTTACAGGTAGTAAAAATAAGAGGAGAATAAATAATGGCTACGAAATATGTCTATTTTTTTGGAGGTGGAAAAGCCGAGGGTAAACCCAGTCAAAAGATGGTTTTAGGTGGTAAAGGTGTTGGACTGGCGGAAATGACAAATATTGGTTTGCCGGTTCCACCGGGGTTTACGGTGTCGACCACGGCCTGTGGCGAATACTATGAAAATGGTAAAAAATGGCCTGCTGGACTAAAAAAACAGGTACAGGCACAGCTTGCAAAGTTGGAAAAATTGACCCAAAAAAAATTAGGTGACCCGAAGGATCCTCTGTTAGTTTCAGTTCGCTCTGGAGCAGCACTATCAATGCCGGGGATGATGGAGACAATTCTCAATCTTGGATTGAATGACAAGTCGGTTGAAGGACAGGCGAAGAAAACGAATAATCCACGGTTTGCCTATGATGGGTATCGTCGATTCATTATGATGTATGCCTCCACCGCTATGGGGTTAAGCAAGGACGAATTTGAAGGCGCTTTTGATCATTTTAAGGAAACGACGGTTGCTAAACGCCTAAAACGGAAAAAAGGTGAACGAGTTCAAGATACGGAAGTAACCGGTGAGGAACTGAAGCAGCTTTGTGAGGAATTGAAAGCGAAATATAAAAAAATGGTGGGAAAGCCATTCCCGCAGGATCCGTGGGACCAAATGGTCGGATCAATTAATGCTGTATTTAATAGCTGGATGGCCGATAAAGCAGTCACCTACAGGCGGGTTGAAAAAATAAGTGAATACGAGGTCTGTGGAACTGCGGTAAATATTTGTACGATGGTGTTCGGTAACAAAGGCGAAACATCGGGAACTGGTGTTGCGTTTACACGTGATCCGAACACAGGTAAAAATGAGTTTTATGGAGACTATTTGTTTAATGCTCAGGGTGAAGATGTCGTTGCCGGCATTCGTACTCCCGTGAAACTGACTGAATTGCAGAAAAAGAATAAGAAAGTTTATGACCAGCTCATGAAAGTTCGTCAGAAGCTGGAGAAACATAACAAAGACATGCAGGATCTCGAGTTTACTGTTGATGAAGGGACACTGTATATGCTGCAGACACGGCGCGGCAAGCGGACTCCAGCTGCCACATTTAGAATTGCCGCCGATATGGTAAAAGAAGGTCTGACTACAGAGCGTGAAGCGGTTTCACGAATTTCCCCTGACGATATTGAACGATTGTTTTATCCTGAAATTGATACATCAATTTCCAAGAAAGATTTAACTGATGCGTTGTTAACTGCGGGTGTGAATGCGGTACCAGGCGCTGCTGCCGGGAAAATATATTTTTCAGCGAGTGACGCAGAAGCTGCGGCGATTAATGGCGAGCGCGTTATTTTGGTTCGTAAAGAAACAAGTCCGGAAGACGTTGGCGGCATGCATGCAGCAAAAGGAATTCTCACCCAAACGGGTGGTAAAACGAGTCATGCAGCTGTGGTTGCTCGAGGCTGGGGAAAATGCTGCATTGTTGGCTGTGAGGACTTGGATATTGACTACGGTAAAGGGCAAATGTCGATTAAAGGGAAAGTTTTGAAAGAGGGAGATTTTTTAACACTCAATGGGTCTAATGGCGACGTTTATAATGGGGAATTTCCACTGATCGATCCCAGCCTGCCAAAAGAATATAAGCAAGTCATGAAATGGGCTGATAAATTTAGAAAGGTCAATGTCAGAACCAATGCCGATACTCCGGAAGATTCTGCGAAAGCGATCGAAATGGGAGCAGAAGGCATTGGTCTTTGCCGTACGGAACACATGTTTTTTGAAACTCAGGAACGAATTGATGCGATTCGTGAAATGATTGTCGCAGAAACTGTAGAAGATCGCGTAAAGGCGCTTGAAAAATTACGTCCATTTCAACGGGATGATTTTGCTGGTATATTTACAGCAATGAAAGGGTATCCAGTAACAATTCGTTTAATCGATCCCCCACTGCATGAATTCGTTCCCCATGATGATAAAGGGCAGCGGGATTTGGCGAAAAAGATCGGGGTGCCATATGCAAAGGTAAAAAAACGAGTAGAAATGCTACATGAGTTTAATCCAATGTTAGGTCATCGGGGCTGTAGACTCGCGATTACTTATCCGGAAATCTTGGATATGCAGGTCCGTGCAATTATGGAAGCCGCGTGTATTGTCGCCAAGAAAAAGATTAAAGTTCAACCTGAAATTATGATTCCGTTGACAATGGCAAGTAAAGAACTGGAAATTCTCTCTGAACGTACTCGAGAGGTCGCCGAAGCGGTGTTAAAAGAAAATAAACTGACAAAATCAAAGATTCCGTATTTGATTGGTACAATGATCGAAATACCACGGGCAGCATTAACTGCTGATAAAATTGCTGAATCCGCTGAATTTTTCTCTTTCGGAACTAACGACCTAACCCAGACAACAATGGGGTTGTCCAGAGACGATTCAGGCCGGTTCCTACCGGATTATGTTGACGAGAAAAAGGCGGGTATTTTTAAGAACGACCCATTCCAGGTTTTGGATCAGGAAGGTGTTGGGCAATTAGTTAAAATCGGTATCAAAAAAGGACGATCAACAAATAAGAACTTGAAAATCGGTATTTGTGGTGAACATGGCGGTGAGTTAGAAAGCGTCAAATTTTGTGTCAGAATCGGGATGAATTATGTGAGTTGTTCACCTTATAGAGTACCGATTGCACGTTTGGCAGCAGCTCAGCAAGCGATTACGGACGGTAATTAACTTAAGCGGTCATTCTTGCCTGCGTAAATGATCTTTCTCATCCAGAAGCTAACGGACAAGTTACTTTTGCTTCACATGTATTCTTTACGTACAGAAAGAGTTTGTAGACGTCTTCATCGAATACCTTACTATACGGTTGATCTGATCTCTATGGCATATTGAATAATATTGAAATGGCTGGAATAGATTTACCGCATTTTTAAAATCACTGAAGTTTAGAAAACACAACAGAAAAAACGTTAAAGTGCACTTGGAAGCCAGGTCTCCAAGGTCGAACGCCACCAAGTATTTAGCTGTAGTGACTACTGCAACTGCTTACTAACGAAGCAAATGCATTTAAAGAAAGCCCCCACGAAGTGGCGACATATTGCTAATTTGTAAAATACCTAATAGTTATTTCGTCTTGAACCTATCGTCACGGATTCAGGTAGCATGCAAAGAAAGATTATGTAACTAGACCCCGTTCGAAAAGGTATCATGACCGCGCGCTTGCCTATTTGGGATGACTTTTCGAACGGGATCTAACTAACTTATTACAGCTCGATAGCTACAGTACCAAACCAACTCCTGAGTAATTTTTCTACATTTCTTTAATTGTTGCTGATTCGGATAGTCCGTATTATGAATAAACACAACGAATAATTGGTCTGATCCTGCAAATGTTACCGCATTTTTTCCTATATAGAATGTGTACATATCTGCCGCAGGCAACTGCCCCTGATTCAATGCCTTTTTTGCTCGTTTATACAATTGAGGAGCAACTGCAGCTAAACTTTCAGAAAGTTTTGAATACTCATTATCCGCTGTACTTTTTGCCAAAATAAGTCCATCAATGCTACTTATAAAAATCGCATTTAACTGCTGACCTGTCAGGATTGTTTTCACAACCTGATTTAATGACACGATATCTCCATCAATTTCAAGCATTTTATTAACATGGAGTTCAGCATTTGCTATTTCCGTTTTTGCACTCAACCGTGTCATTTTTCGGTAAGTATGATTACCTAGACCGGGAATGTTCAACAAGTCCTGTAATTGACTGAATTTTCCGTGCTCAGTTCTATGATCTATGATTGACTGGGCGAGATGTTCTCCGACACTAGCTAATAAACACAGTTCTTCAACACCACTTCGATTGATATCAATTCCATTTGGAGCCCGACTCTTCCATACAGATGAGTCCTCAGCTTTAATCGTTCCCATGGGTACAGCTTTTTCAGAAACATTAAGAGATTCATGAGGTTTATTGCCAATGAGCAACTCAGTAGCAGCCTTCTGCACGTCATCGGCATCAGCATCAGCACTGGAAACCACTTTCTCAATCGCTTCCACATCTTCACTGATTTCAGCCTCATTAACCTTGAGTGCCGGAGGATCAACCTGACTTGTATCTGGAATATCGGCAACAGACATTTCCAGGGTAGCTGGCGGCTTCAGCACCGGCGCCGTCGGGTTTTCTATGGGAATTTGCGGAGGAGGTTGTAAAGGGGATTTCACTTCTTCTATAATAGGTTCAGGTGTTGACAGAGGACTGGTTAGCGTATCCGGAAATTCCGCTACAATTTCAGGAATATCATCAAGTGAAATGACCTCGTCAGGAACCGATTCGGGTTGTTTTAATGATAATCCGGAACTCGAATCTACAGATCTGGGAGTGGCTAACGGAACCGCAGGCGCAGTAATTTCATTGGCTTGCTCCTTATCCGCAATTTCAAGTGCTGGCTTTTCTTCAACCGGATCTGGGTACTGAAGTGATATTTTAGGTAAATCAGTTTTAGGTACAATGTCATTAGCAGGTGCCTGTTCTTCTACTTCCGGGAATGATTCCATTTCTTCATTCTGAACAGGTAGAGACAAAGGTATTGAATTCATTTCTGATTCGGCAATAGGTTCAGATGGCCGAAGTGAAATTTGGGGCATTTTAATTTCTGGCACCGGTTCACGAATTGGGACTGGTCCACTTATTTCAGAGGTTGCCTCCAATTCTTCATTTTGAATTGATGGAGATAAAGGTATTGAGTACACATCTGAATCAGCAACGGGCTCTTCATCCAATTCAATGTTCGTGGGATTCTGCAACATTGGATTTTCGCTTAACGACTCTGTGGAAGCCAGATGTCGCTCAGACTCCAGAGTAACAGGTTCCTGTAGAGATGATTGAGGTACAGCAGGAAACTCTCGTAGAGGAGAAGGATGTTCAACAGCAATTTCATTTGTTAATTGACTAGGAGCAATCTCTTGAGGTTCTGATTCTCGGATTTCTTGCAACGATGTAATTGTTGTTTTAGCCGCTAGATCGACAGTGCGGTCCTGCGGTTTTAAAGACGGTTCCTCTATCGCGGGAATTTCCTCTGATTCGTCTACAAGACCAAAATTTTCGTGCTCCTGGGCATCTTCTTCAGCAACCTCCTCTTCCTCAGCTTCTTCCGGTTCTGGCAAAGACAGCGACGGGAAAAGATCCTCCATTTCATTAACCATTTCTTCCTGAGATGCATCCTGATCTCCTAATGCAAACCAGGCAGGAGGAACAAGTGGCAATATAGAGACAAGATCAATGTTAACTTTTTGATCATGAAAACTGTCGATGGCTTCGCAAAAAATATTTATGGGGATCTTATTTACAAGATCGCTAAATGCAACTTCAACTTTTCCAATAGATAACCCATAGGAAATATCTTCTTTCCCAAAGCTAAATTGATAGTCACTATTACCGGCATATTTCGCGTTTAGTTCATCGACCGAAACGGCTAATGCTTCGGCGGGGATTGAAGCCAAAATAGATTCAGCAGGTACGTGTATTAGGTTTACATCCTCCGCGATAGGTTGTTCATATACTTCCTCTTCAATTTCAAGCCCCTCATCTTCGTCTTCATCCTCACCGAAAAAATGACTGATATCATGATCATCATCATCATCCATTTCTTCATCATCGCCAATAATATTATTAATTTGTGCTAATTTGGATATTATATCTTCAGGATTTTCAATTGATTCAGAATCGTCTTGTTCCCCTTCCTGATAGGAGATTTTTTCTTCGGAAATTAAAGGCTGTTCTGGAATTTTAGGCACTGGAGATTTATCGTCCGCACCTTTGCCGAATATGCCAAATATTTTCTTTTTAAACATTGTTCTTTCCTCTCAAATCGTTTTAATCCCACTCATGGGTTTAATTCCCCGGCGGCTGCCGTGAACTCTCGCCAGAGGCGAGCAGTCTCATCCTGCCATTTGACAGCATTCGGCTATGTTGAGTCTAATAGTTTTTCAAGGAGTTGCATACCCCGCGGTCCTGTCCGACTTTTGGCGGATTGCGGCGGGCAATTGAATTCCGATGACATCACGATTGAAGAAATGTCATTAAAATCCAAAGAAAATCAATTCTTTTTTGAATTTAAGCTTTTAATGTAGTTCATATTGATTCTGCTTTCAAAATGATATTGTAATATCAAGATTCTTGGTCGTGCCGCCAAAAATGGCAAATGAATGTCAAAAAGCCTACAGCATGCAGTATCTAGTCGATTGTTTCACAAGGATTCACTGGCCTGGTATTTTAGGATATTTTAATGATTAACCTTGCAAATTAAATGGTTTATTTTAATCTTTAAGTATATTAATTTTGATATTACATCTATATTTATCCCAGAACTCATGCAATATTTAAGTTTTGATTCAGCTATATAAGAATGAGTGTTAGTCCAATCTAACCTGATTAATTCATGCGATTCGTCGCGAGAACACTTATCTCGCTCATAATAAATTGATTAGAGAAAATTTCACAATGAAAGTGAATTTTCATTCACGGAGATGTAAAATCGAGGTAATCAGCTTATTTGAGCAGAGATAAGGGCTCGCAGCAGAATACTGATGAATTATTCAGGCTAAACCAATTAGAAACCAAAACGTATCCTAGCGGTCAAATAAATGTCTGTCGTTAATTACGCCAAAAAAGAAATCCAGTTTAAGATCGTCTATTATGGCTGCGGACTCTGTGGAAAAACGACCAATCTGCAAAAAGTTCATGAATGTGCCCCCGCCAAAGCCAAAGGGAATTTAACATCATTGGCAACCAGCCAGGACAGAACATTATTTTTTGATTTTTTGCCCCTCCAAACAATGTCTATCGAAGGATTTGTGACCAAATTTCAAATGTATACTGTGCCCGGACAGGTAAAATACAATAGCACCCGTAAGCTTGTTTTGAGAAATTGCGATGGAATAGTATTTTGTGTTGATTCTCAAGTCACCAAAACGCAGGAAAATATAGAGAGCTGGCAAAACTTACTCGAAAACGTTAAGGAACAAAAAATGGACATTGCGGAATTGCCACACGTCCTTCAGTATAATAAGAGAGATCTCCCTAATGTAGCTCCAAAACAATATTTAGATTATGTATTGAATAATGGCGCTAAACGAATTCCAACATTCATGGCATCGGCATATACCGGAGAAGGCGTCATTGAAACACTTAACGCTATTGCAAAACTCGTTTTACAAGACTTTATTGAAAAACACTAATAATCTAAACATGAAAGACGCATTACGACTATGGGTTATGCACTCACACAGGAAGATTATGAACAGTTAAGCGAGGATTTGGAGGATTTTATATCTCAATCTGAAGCTCGTACGGTCTTGCTATGCGATCGCGGTGGAAACGTTATTGCCAGCAATGGGGATTCAGTAATGGATAATATAGATATGGTATCTGCGTTGGTCGCTGGTGCGTTCGCCGCCACGAAGCAGTTGGCATTAGTATTGGGTGAAAACGAATTTTCTGCAGTGTTCCATCAAGGATCAAAAATTAGCATCTTTATTTCTGGCGTGGATGAAGAAGTTTTATTTCTTGCATTATTTTCAGACGAGACGAACGCCGGATTAGTAAAAATGTACGCAATGAAAACATGTCGTAAATTTGGCGGATTGTTTAAGGAAATAATGTCAAGAGAACAGATAAAAATCGAAGATCCAACCCAATCCTTCAAACTTGCCAAAGGTCCAATATTCGGACCATAACCAACCGTTTACATAACATAGAATTGTCTGTAATTTGGAAAAAATCTCCTGAGAAACTTAACTTTTAGGTTTCATTGTTCAGGTGGTTCCGACGTCATTTCCCTGACACCTCCTGAAACCATGTTTCATATCATATTAACGGAGGACGCGCTGCAAGCTTGGTGGTTGCTACTACGAAACTTAAACATTTTTATCTTCAGGTGTCAGCGTTTAAAGCTCAGATTGGTTCCGTTCTGAAACCTGAAACCTGAAACCTGAAACCTGAAACCTGAAACCTGAAACCCGACACCTGAATTCAAATACTTTAATCCAATGAATGGACTGAATCTAAACCTTCCGGCATTGGCAATACCCAGCGAATGGCTTTTACATTGCCATCCCGTTGAATTGTCTTTTCTATATATTTGCATTTCAAAACGGAGTGTTCAATAACAACATCTTCATCGACGATGCAGCCAAATAAGTAACTGCTTCCTTTAATCAAGACATTATCACCGATCTTGGTAGGATGTTCATCAGAACCGGTGATATTTACGCCAGATTCAATACGGCACCGTTGCCCGATCTCTAAATTTCCTTTTAATATATTCCCCTGAAATATTTCGCTGTTATTCCCGACCGTTAAGTTTTGATCAGCAAATGTACTCATAATAACATTTTCATGAACCCTGATATTCTTTCCGAGCTTAATGTTGCCACTTAAATACACTCTGTTCCGAAGGTTTACCCCCTGATTAAGAACAACGCCATTTGCGATATAGGCACCCTTTCCAATTTTAATATCAAGCGGCGCATATTTTTTATCCATTTCAAGAATCTGCGAAACCACATCATCGTCAATAAAAAAATCGTCTTTATCACGAATCGTAATAATATCTTTCAACTGGTCATAAACTTTTTCACCGGCAATACGATCCATTTCTTTTAACACACTTTTATTGTTAAATCCCAAAACCGTGCTTGAATCAGATGCATATACAGATCGAACAGTTAATCCATTTTGATTAAAAATTTTGATCATGTCTGTCATATAAAATTCATTCTGCACATTATTATTTTTCAACTGAGGCAGACTAGATTTAAACGGCGCTAATTTAAACCCATAAACACCCGTATTAAATTCATTTATTTCAATCAGATTATTCCGGCTGAATTCATATGTATGACCATTGTATTTTACTTTATATGGTGATTTTGTTGACGTTTCTATGATGTCTCTATGTTCTTTAATCTCAATCACTTTATCAAAATCATCTCCAGATGGATTTCCATTGATATCATGAGATGGCACTCGTAAAATCCGGCCATAGTAATTCATTTCAGGATCGCCATGATATTCCGCTGTTAAAACAATCATATCACAATGATTTTTCTCAAAATCCACCGTCAACTCACTCACCACCTGCTTCGTAATCAGCCCCATATCACCAGGAAAAACATAGACATCGCCATCAAAATCGATATCCGTTAACGGTTGAATACCAATTCGCACTGCGTCACCGGTTCCCAGTTGATCTTGCTGAAGAGCAAAAATACGATTGATCTTATTACCCAGTGTTTGAATAACCTCTTCAGCCTTTTTACCAACAACAACAATTTGATTCTCAGAGTTTAACCCTGCTCGTGCTGCCTCTGCTACTCGTAAGACAGTAGGAATACCCCATATTTCATGGAGCATTTTTGACTTTTCAGACCGAATGCGTTTGCCATGACCCGCTGCCAAAATGATTGAAGTCCTTGGAACATTTTGGTCAATTTCAGAGGAAAACTCTCTAAGTTGATTATGTATATTTTTATTAATAATTTCCGGCATATTTTGTCCTTGATCGGTTATAGATATAAATAAATATCCTCTAACGGGCTGTCAGAATTTGGCATCGTTACGAAAAAATTGATAAATCTTGACCACTTTTTTACGAGTTCAAGGCGAACATTGAACATATTTTTCGAAAATCTGAGACGAAATTGATGAATTTTTCATTTTTACAGTAGATTCGTCCAAAGTCGGACAAACTGCTATAGCCTGATTAATTCATGCCATTCGTCGCAAGAGCACTTAACTCGCTCATAATAAATTGATTAGAGAAAATTTCACAGTGAAAGTGAATTTTCATTCACTGAGATGTAAAATTGAGTTAATCGGCTTATTTGAGCAGAGATTAGGCCTCGCAGTAGAATACTGATGAATTATTCAGGATAGATAAATTCATTGAAAAGTAATCAAAAATATCTTATATTAATTATTAAATATTGACATATCGAAATTATTTAACCTCCGAAAAACATTGGCATGTCGAGTTCATTAAAACAATTTTTAGACCTGATAATATATGCTGTTTTTATAGTTTTTTTAAGCG
Organism: Verrucomicrobiota bacterium; assembly: GCA_021772675.1. Classification (GTDB taxonomy): domain Bacteria; phylum Verrucomicrobiota; class Lentisphaeria; order JABSQK01; family JAJFLO01; genus JAJFLO01. Next base: position 11,722 of record JAJFLO010000104.1, read on the forward strand.
CTGGAACTGTAAATGCATTTATTATCGAGTCTCACACGCTAAATCAAGATAACACCTACACCTATTCCTATACAATCGACAATAGTTTGGGTGAGTTTGATATTCAGTCATGGTCGTTAGACTTTCCAATCATCCCGGACTGGAATCAAAATGATTTTTTCTCGATACCCGCAGGGGAAGTAATGCTTCCTAATTCTGGTTGGACAGCACTGCCGGGAACACCGGTTTTTGGATTATCAGCGCAAGATTTTGTGTCTTTAAATGCATCTTTTGAGGTTGAAGCCGGGCAGACGTTAGGTGGATTTTCGTTTACAAGTTCTTTTGCACCTGGCGGAATTGCCTTTTATGAATTCGGAACGGACGCACAATCCAACACCGGTATGATCGTAGGCCCGATTCCTGAACCCGAAACCTGGCAGCTATTTGCCATCGCGCTAGGACTTTTATTTATTTACAAACGGAAATGTGAGAAGCCCGTTGCTAATTCGACTTAAATCACCCCCTGTATTTACGACCAATGATTCCCCTTTCTTCCATCACAATCAATATTCCTGCCTCTTGAGCCACTTGCAAAAATATGTTTGGCTAAAATTGACTTTTGCAAGAGGCTCTCGTTAATCGAATTTCATTACAATAATCAAATAGTTTGCTTTTAAGAAAACATTGCTCTGGTGTCGTTGATACAGGTGCTATTCCGCGTTTCTCACAAAAATGAGAATGAAGTGTGGAAATATTCAGTTTTATAATAATTTACAAATCCGCAGGAATACCCAGCGTGGTCTTTTGAGAACATTTGTAAGTCATTATCAAGCTGAAGATTGTTACTATTCGTCGCATTAACGTGAGAAATGCGGGCTATAGCTTTTCTTAGTACTCAACCCCATTTTTTTATCGCCAATGTGATAATAGAAATCTGCTGGCATCTCAACCCTCTTATTGTATTGAAAAAAACTGCTTCCGAAGTCGGGGTTCACCTCTTTTGCAAAACTTACTTTTTTCATCTTTGTGGGTATGCTTTACTTGATCAAATGCAATCAAAAAATGCGTACTATCCGTTCATCACTATCGAACGCCGATTTTCACCCCGAACCCCAATTGAATTTAAATTAGATTGCCGTCCTGCTGAGCACGGAACTTCAAAATTCGGAAATTCACCCACAATTGCTGCAATTTTAATACTGAGTTAGACCCGATGGAGCATCCGTTTGCGAACACAGGTGAACTGTGGTCATATTTCCCAAAAAACCAATGGATATTGAGCTAAACTGATATGAAATTGTCAATAAAATTTCTGTAATTTTTTTTAGATTGTTCATTGAATAATTCCATAAAACTGGTCACGTTAACCCATGTTAGTTTAAGAGAGCAATCAAATTACCTATCACTAACCTGATTAATTCATGCGATTCGTCGCGAGAGCACTTAACTCGCTCATAATAAATTGATTAGAGAAAATTTCACAGTGAAAGTGAATTTTCATTCACTGAGATATAAAATTGAGTTAATCGGCTTATTTGAGCAGAGATTAGGGCTCGCAGCAGAATACTGATGAATTATTCAGGCTAAGGTCAACGTTGCAACATATCATTTTTAGTGGGGCTTACCAGATAGCAAAATCATAAACGCAGCAATTGTCATAAGAGAGAGGTCAATTACAGTGGAAAATACAGTTATTATTTTTGGTGCAGGTGCTACGAAAGCCTGCGGTGGACCAATGACAAATGAAATCCTGAGAAGGGCTTTTGATAATGCTGCTGAAATAGAAAGAGAAGACTTTCTGACTCGTGTTCGTGAATTTATTGATGAAAACTTTTTCCCATCGGGTGGCGAAGATTCTTTCCCCCCATTACCACTACTAATCAGTGTGATAGACACAGCAATCGACCGCAAGCATTCACTCAATCAAAAATGGGATAACGGTCAGTTAATTGCTGTCCGTGAAGCCCTAGATTACGTAATTTTCGCTGTTCTTAATAATGAATTGAGAAAGCTACAAACGAATTGTTACCAAACACTGCTCCAGAAACTGTATGCTGACAACGATGCAATCCCTTCATTGATATCTCTGAACTACGATATCATCGCTGATAACGCATTAGCCATTTTTAATGAACGCCATCGTTGCCATGAGCCACCATTTCCAAACTACCATTGTGATATTGCAACGCCAACTTATAGAAATAAAGTAGGACATGCCCACCTGTTAAAATTACATGGATCGCTGAACTGGTTATATTGTCCCAGTTGTAATCGCCTTGATGTTGGCTTATCCAATTCTGAGCGCAGCTTTGCCAAAGTACTGGAAGAATTGTATAGTCAACAGGAGGCTGAAGGTAATACGATGGAGGCTCGCCTTTCCTGCCATGGCCGCCCCTGTCGAAGCTGCAACGCTGAAGTACAGCCTGTTTTAATATCACCAACTTATTTTAAAGATTACCGAAATCCCCACATCAGCCGGATATGGTATGAAGCCGATCAAATGTTACGTACTGCCGAGCGCGTCATAATAATCGGTTACAGTTTACCTGATGACGATCTTGATGTGCTATACCTGCTAAAAAGAGGCCTGGCACATTTAGGTCCAGAAAAGATTGATATTGTCGATAGCGACGCCCCAAAACATCGTAATCTTAACCATCATCCTACGGGTCAGCGCTACCAGACGTTATTTGGGCCAAACATAAACTGGCATACAAACGGATTTGAAGCATTTATTGAAGAGCTGTAATCACAGATAGCGTAGTCATTATTACACGACTTGGTAAATGCGACTGACCCTTCTTGATACGAATGATGACAGTTCGTTGGGCTATTTTCATTCTCAATATTAAGGAGTTTTTATTGGATTTAGCGAAAATGCAGGAAACCGAGAAATTTAACACTCTAAAAAATAACGTTTATGACTAATAAAACTAAAAGAGCATTTGCTTTTGCCACATACCTTATTGTCTTGTCAATCTTCCTGACTCTATCTGTTCTTGCACTGTGGTTTGGTCCCACAAACGGCGACAACGGTATATGGCTCAAGAAAGCACCATTAATCTTCTTTAAATTCGGAGTTCACCCAGATTTAAGAATGTTACTGCTGGTAATACTAACTGGTGCTTTAGGTAGCTTTGTTCATACAGCAACATCCTTTGCAACCTATATTGGTAACCGTTGTTTTGATGAAGACTGGTATTGCTGGTATATACTTAGACCCTTCATAGGAGTGGCATTAGCCATAATATTTTATTTTACCCTACGTGGCGGCCTCGTCGTCTTCTCCAACGGAGATATTAACAGTATCAGCCCGTTTTGCATCGGTGCATTATCAGGCCTTGTTGGAATGTTCTCAAAGCAGGCGACTGATAAACTGCGTGAGATATTTGATAATCTCTTCAAAACGGACAAAGGCGATGAGGAGAGAGATGGCAAACTTTTAGAATTACGTCCCGTACATCAGGTAATGTTAGGAATGAATAGAATATCTGCTTATCAGCTCAATGATGGCGATACAGATAATACCGTTACTATTCAAGATCTCTACTCACTCATTACTGGTGTTGTTACCCGCATACCAGTTCTCAATGCAAATGGTTCTGCAAAATATATTATCCATCAGAGTTTATTATACAAATTCATTTCAAAAAAGAGCATGAATAGCAGCGAATCATCTGTCAAAATCAGCGAACTAACCCTGGAAAATTTCATGAATTTTGATAATATGGAGCAATTAGTTCGGGATTCGTTGGCATTTGTTTCAAAGGACAAAACTCTCCGGGACGCAAAAAATGAAATGGACAAAATTTCTCATTGCCAGGATGTATTAGTGACTGAGAACGGGACAAAAGAAGAACCTATCCTCGGCTGGCTAACGAACATCGAAATTTCCAAACATGCGAAGGTTTAAGTTTATTTACCTCAGAGCCTATTACAAAAAACTTTTCGGCTGTATTTCGACGAAAAATGCGCATATGCGACAATCATCATGAAAAACCGTTCCACGTTGATTCCCACGGTTGATCTCACCTGTCTCGCCATAGCTACCTGAAAGCTCAGTATTGAAGTTAAGAAAAATCTATAAAAGGTAGAATTAGCATTGGCAAGACCGTATCAAGGCTCTAACATTTAGAGTGCTTTCACCTCATTTATGAATAAGGACTGCCTAAAGACATAATTTCTTGTTATATTTGGGGTTAGCAGTCAAGGCTATGATTGGATAATATCACGTTTCTCGGCGCATTTTTCTCGTTGCCTCCTATCCGTTCATAATTGTGGCATTGGGGTCATAGTTTCTTATTGACATCAAGCCTTTTTTCCAATTAATTAGCAATAAGTGATCGAAAGTTAGAAATTCAACTCAAAGATATAGAGAAGCCGCCTAAAAGAAAATTGTAAACAATACTAAGAAATCGCAATAACTCCGGGTAGGACCAGCGGTTTCCCTAACCAGCCCCCCCACAGATCCGGACGTGAAGTTTTCCCTCATCCGGTTCCTCGGTAATCCTGACGACGAAACAGTCAGAACGCATGACTTTTGCTGCCCTGTGGCTC
>JAJFLO010000105.1 GCA_021772675.1 Verrucomicrobiota bacterium
TTCAGACTGGGAAAACACCCGGAGTGTAAGGGTGCGGGATCAGGTAATTTTTTGTTATGATAAGAAGGATAAGGAAGCTGAAAAGATTGCCGTGGTCTACCTCTTTCGGGAAGGTTGGGCGCAGCAGCAAGAACTTTCAGAGGTATTTGGGTATGGGACTTCAACGATTCTGACTTGGAGACAACGAATTGAACGTGAAGGTCTTGCCGGAGCTGCCCGAAAAAAGAGACGATCACCCTCGTTAAAATTAGGAGGGACAAAGGACTTAGTCGTCGCGCGCTTGTTTCATCGTGGCCAGAGTAATTTAGCCATCGGCAGACGTCTCGGTGTTGGAGAACATGCGGTCCGTTTGGCCCTTAAACGGTTGGGATTAAAACGGGAGAAGAAGCCGAAAGAGCCTGAGTTATTTTCATTTTCGGATGCTCCGAGTTCTGAAAGCTTGCCCTTAGAAGTTTCACTTTGCGACAAAGTGATTCTTCCCTCTGAGACTGCAAGTTTTGTTGATGGTGAAGCGGAAGAAACAGACATTGAAAACCCGGAATGTAGTGAACTTGAAGAAGATCAGGAGGCGATGAAGGTGCCCGGAATTCAGGAATGCCCGGAAATTGTACCCTCAACTTCAGATGATGCCAATCGAGTTTGCCTAGAAGCAGAGCTTCAACTTCCCACTTTGCATACGGCACTACCTTCTGTGGATTGCAACCCTGAAGATCGCGAGGGTGATCGGGGAATGGCGGCTATCGGGAAATTAAATGACGCTACTCCTTTCTTTAGGCAGAGCATTCAGTGTTGGGGAGTGGGTGTCTTGCTAACGATTCCACTAATTTTGGATAATAAAATACTGGAATCCTTTCAGAAGGTTTACGGAAGGATACCCGGTTTTTTTGGTTTACGCAATTCAGTGATGAGCCTTCTGCTCATGGCTTTTTTGCGCGTGAAACGTTTAGAGCAGCTCAAAGAGAAAAATCCATCGACTTTAGGAGCGCTAATCGGCCTAGATCGCTTACCGGAGACCAAGACATTACGAAGGAAAATAAAGACAATGGCATCGGGAGGAAAAGCGTTGGAATTAATGCGTGTTCTTACTCATGTGCGTATGAAAAAGCAGGCGTCAAAGAATCTACTCGGTTTCCTTTATGTGGATGGTCACGTAAAAGAATATCATGGTTTGGCTAAACCTGGAAAGACCTATGTAGCCCGACGTAATTGCATCAACAAAGGCTCGAGTGATATATGGGTGAATGACAGTAAGGGGGATCCTATCTTCGTGGTCCCCTGTGAACTCAATCAGCCTTTGACCAAAATGCTTGAGAAAGTCCTGAATGAAATAAAGCCACTTTTGGGAGATCGTCGTCCTACGATTGTCTTCGATCGTGGAGGCTGGAAACAAGCCCTGTTCCAACGCCTAATCGATAACAAGTGGGATATTCTAACCTACCGGAAAGGGTGGAAGGAAAAACTACAAAAAGAAGACTTTCAAAAAAAGTCAGGCCTTATTGACGGGAAGGAAGTGGCCTATGAACTCCATGATATGAGCGTATGCATTGCTGAAAGCCAGCTTGAGGATAAAACGAAGAAACGGTATTGGATGCGGCAGATAACCCGACTTAAAAAAGATCGGCAAATCCCTGTTATGACCACCCGTCAAGACCTCGATGCAGTGGAACTACTTTTTCGCATGTTCAATCGGTGGCGTCAGGAAAACTTTTTCAAGTACGCAAGAGAGGAATATCTACTGGACGCTCTATGGACTTACGATTGGGAAACGATTTCCGAAGGATTTGATCGTCCTAATCCAGAATGGGGAAAATGTAACAAAACCCTTAGGAAGGCGCGAGATGAACTTGGTAAACTTTTGGTAAGTCAGAGAAAAACTCAGGATAATCACCAAAAGACAGTCTCCAACTTAACAGAGCTCCAGGCCGGTTTTGATCCCAGAACTATTAGGGCGTTGAAGGCGAAAATAAGCAGACAAGAAAAACGCTTAAAAGACCTCGCATCAACGATAGCAGCCAAAGAAATCCGTGTCGAAAAATTACGAATGGACAGAGACGAAATCCAGAACAGGATTCCGGCTACTGACCGCGAATGTCTTAATCACCAGATGGGATTACTCAGTAACAGTATAAAGATGCTTGTCTACCAAATCGAAACCGAACTGGTTGATCGCTTAGCTAAGTACTATAAAAGAATATCTAAGGACGGTCGTAAATTGATCGTTGCTGCTCTTCAGTCCGAAGGCAACATCCACACCACTGATAAAGAATTACACATTACCCTTCATAAACAGTCCTCACCGCACCGTACAAAGGCAATTCAAGCCTTATGTAATGAACTCAACCAAATGAAGGTCTGTTTTCCCGGAACACAATTAAAAATGAAATATGATGTCGCATAAATGAAATTGCTGCCGATCGCTAACTTTTTAACAGGGCCATGTCCGGAGATCTGGCAGCAGAATACTGATGAATTATTCAGGTAAGTGATAAAAAATGAAATTGGTTGAGTCCAGACTTTAATTAGAAATTTTTAAGCATGCTTAAACTCTTGATTCTATATGATTACCCGATCACTTTCAGATAAATACGAGACGCAAGCATTGCAAAAATTGCAACTATACTTTCTTATAGATCAAATATTTTCTCAATCCAGTCAGTATGTATGAAGCTGTACATTGTCGGATAAAGAGGCTAATGTATAGCAACACTTTCACAAACAGTCTGCGGTTCACATATAAAGTGTTGTATACGAGTTTTCCATCGACTCCGGTTTGCCAAATCACTGAAGCTCTCATTGAGCCAAACTTGAAACATCATTTAGTTTGACGGCATCAAATATCAAGCCCTGATTTGGGTTAAAAAGTAGTAGACTGGGGGCTAACATATTTTCTCAATTTCGTTTCTGGTATGAACTATGCGCTACCTTTGGGGAGATTTTTAGGTCTGTTAATCATTTTACTAATCTATTGTAAACGGAGTAATAAAGATCAGCACAAAAGTCCATCTTGTGTTTGTTGTTTTTCTCAACATAGGTGTCCTCTTTTCGGGTAATTCTATCACTATCTATGAACTATAATTCTACATTGCCCTATAAATTATGACACATTCTTCAAGCAGAATCGAAACTTCAAGTGTCACACCTTTTGCCTCCAGTCAAAAAAGCACTCAACTGGGTACCTTAGATGATCTCACGATCCTTCAGCGTACGGCAATTCATATCCTTTATGATAGTGTCTGTTCGGAAATGCTAAAAGTAAAGTGGTTGTGGCGATTTACCAAGTCGCCATGCCGAATGGCTGTCTTGCCTTTGACTCGGGTCCTTTTTGCATATGTTTTTTTACCCAGACAACAATGCCCATGTTGCTGATTTTATGCCAATTTCACAAAAATAGCTATTTATAGAAAGGTACCACAATATGAGGAGCCGTATGCTATATGCACAGATTAATCAACAATGGTTGATAAGAAGCCACAATTGGGATAGTTTTAAAATAAATCGAATATCAAACTTGAACTTCTATGGAGTCGGAAGATGAAATCTAAAGTCCAATTTGCACTTGTTGTTTTATTTACCACCAGTGTCGTTTTTGCCAAGGAGTCTAAAGATATCTATGAATTGGGCTTTGAAGACCTGACAAAAATAATCGTGACATCCCCGTCAAAAAGAGAAGAAACCATAGCAGAAGCTCCATCCGTTGTGACAGTTGTCACCGCAAAAGAAATCGAACTGTTCGGCGCGCTTGATTTGCAGGAGGTTCTGGAACGCATTCTTGGAGTTCAAAGCCATAATGATCGCGGCAATGGAAGAACGTTTTTGGGCATACGTTCCGATTCACCTAAACCGTACGATAATCAGCATGTATTAATGTTATTGAATGGAACAGCATTTAATAGAGATAGTTATAATGAGGGAATTTGGACTCAGGCAGGGTTGGTTGGTATTCCCGTACAGATGGTTGAACGCATTGAGGTGATTCGCGGACCCGGATCGGTATTGCACGGATCAAAAGCCTTTCAGGGGGTAATTAATATTGTGACGAAAAAAGCAATTAAAGATGAGGTGAGCGCTACCTATGGGTATGGGTCATGGAATACCGATATCGGCGAGGCATATTTAACAATCAATGAGGGAGAGTTACAGATTGATTTCGGGCTGACATACGTGCACACAGATGGTTGGGATTTAAAGACGAATGGGACAACGTCTACTTTGTCCGCAGACGTACATGAAAAGAATTATGGTATTTTAACAACACTGAATTATCGAAATTTTAATGCTCAAGTATGGTATGCAACTACAGACCAATTCACAACCAGACCTTCAAGTCCCCCCAATCAAACCAATCCTGCAGAAGGACTGACTAAAAATGAGCACTATTTTGTTGATTTGGGTTATAAGCATAGCTTTACTGAAGAGTGGACATTAAAAACGAAAGCATCTATTGGAGGGCACCGAACTGACCATGTAGTTTTTCCAGAAGTTTTGGAAGTTGACTACGAAACCGATGACAGTCAGTTTGAAATAAATCTGGAGGGTGCGACTAGCGAAAAAGGAAATTTGCTTATTGGCGGTGTTGTCAATTATATCTCAGGAAAAATTCCCGGTGGCACCTTTCTTAATAAACCGAGATGGAACGATACCTGGTATAGCTTTTACAGTCAGTTCGATTATCAACTAAATGATAGCCTGAAAATTGTTGCTGGAGGCCAATATAATAATACAGATATTGCAGATATATTTGTTCCCCGCTTAGGATTGATTGTGAACTTTACTCCAGAGTGGGGCATGAAACTTCTATACGGTGAAGCGTTTCGAGCACCAAGCATAGCGGAAAAAGAGATAAATGTTCGTCCCGTTTTAATAGGGAATAGTTCCCTTGATTTCGAATTAATTAAGACTTACGATTTACAATTCTTTTATAATACAGATAAGTTGCAGTCGTCATTAACATTTTTTCAAAATGATCAGGAAGACTTAATTATTCGCGATCGAAGTGGCCCAATAACGCAATTCCAGAATAGAGACGAATTAACGATTCGCGGGATCGAGTTTGAAAGCAAATATGCATTCTCTCAAGGCTGGTTTTTCTCTGGTGGCATAACGTATCAGGAGAATCATGATGGTAACGGATTGGATGACTTTACATTAAATCCTGATCTTGAGGCAAAATTAGGTATTTATTATAACTCAACTAAATTCTCATTCGGGATATTTGATTCATTTACAAGCGCTTATAAAGATATCGAAATACGGGAACCAGGTAATGCGAATGTCAATCCGAATTCAAATGACTACCATGATATTTCTGCAAACTTAAGGATTAAACTTCATGAAATTCTGAACTGGAGTAGTGAGCAAAAGTTAGAGCTCGATTTTCATGTAACCAACCTGCTTGATGATGATATTTTTCGGCCAACTGTCGGAGGTGCGGTGCAAGGTTTGAATACACATGCGACGGATGGTGGAAGTTTTTATAGTGTAAAATTGAAGTATTCGTTTTAGGTTGGGTTTAGGGAGGTTTTTAGTCAATGTTAAGGATTTCTGGTTAGTTCGGAGTTCCGTCCCGCTTTTCTCACCAACTTCGTAAAGAGGACTTAACTTGCGTCATTTCATCGCTTTACTGCTGGGCAGAGAATCTTTCTGCTGTCCAGCAGAAAGACACACAGAATCCGATAGTCAAGGCAAAATGCTGAAATAACGTGAAATACGTCCCCATAGTAGATGCTTTGTGAGAATGCGGGATAGAGAAGTAAAAAGTCTTTTTGTCGGGTGCAATGTATTTTTTACTCAGACAGGAACCCAACCCTTGGTTGAACGGAGTTGCTATGCGACAGCTAAAAACAAAAAAACTCCGTGAATATTGCAGTACTTGGTATCTGTTGTATTTTAATGTTAATCAGCAGTTTTTCTACGTGAAATTTAGGGATGCTTCACAAGATAGTTTACACTTTTGAGTATGCTGTGATAGAAAATGCAAAAAAAAATAATATCGAATATCGAACAAGGAATGTAGAATCATGAAGTTTTTTCCTTCGTCATTCTACATTCCTTGTTCGATATTCGATATTCAATTTAAATGAAAGGAATATTTTTTAACAATAGTGTAAACTACTTTTTCGAGCTTAGCGTGAAGCATCCCATAAAAGCATATAAAAATGGTGTATATATTGTATCTGTATATTCTTCCAAAGTCAAAATTCCATCGTATTAACCGTGTTCATAATAATTTTAAAAGTACAATAAAGAGGCTATTTAGAGATTGTTTAAGCGATGTGTAAATTGCGAAATTTATCGCGAAGGAATTATAAAAATTTGTTCATGATTATTGATGAATTATACAATAGAATGTAGTAGTTGATGGAAAGCGCAAAAGGACATAAAATATTAGTTGTAGATGATATTCAGGATAACGTTACGATGTTAACCGCACATCTACGTACACGAGGATATAAAACATTTTCCGCAAATGATGGTTTGGAAGCAATTAATTCAGCGAATAAAGAAAAACCTGATTTAATCATGCTTGATATAAACATGCCGAAAATGAATGGGCTTGATGCATGCTGCAAGCTTAAGCAGCAGCCGGAAACTAAAATGATTCCCATCATATTAATAACGGCTAATTCAAATGTAGATGAAATTGTAAAGGGATTCGAAGTTGGTGCCGACGATTACTTGATCAAACCATTTAATTACATGGAAATGCTTGCCCGTGTACGGTCAATGTTAAGGATTTGGGACGCACAGCAAGAATTATTAAAAGTTAATGAAGTACTTGATGAGTTAAATAGAGACTTAGAGAAAAAGGTTCAAGAACAGGTGGGGGAACTTGAACGCGTAAATCGACTGAGACGTTTTTTTTCACCTCAGATAGTTGATACTATAACATCCGAAAATTCTTCAGCAGTTCTTGGTGAGCATCGACGAGAAATTACTGTGGTTTTTCTTGATTTGCGTAATTTTACCAGCTTTTCGGAAAAAGCCTCGCCGCATGAAGTCATTCAAACAATTCGAGAACTGCATGAGTTAATCGGGCCAATAATTTTTCGCTATAGGGGGACATTAGAGCGGTTTACTGGCGATGGGCTTATGGTTTTTTTGGGAGATCCGGAACCTATGGACGATCATCCTGTCCAAGCTGTAAATATGGGCATTGAGATCCGTGATAAAGTTGAAATTCTGCGATCCAGTTGGGCCGATAAAGGTTATAATCTTGCATTAGGAATCGGGATTGGCACTGGCGAGGCCTCGTTAGGTACCATTGGTTTTGAGGGGCGGCTTGATTATGCCGCGATTGGAGTGGTTACCAATTTATCTGCCAGAATATGTAGTAAAGCCAAAGGCGGTCAAATTTTGGTTTCTCAAACCACCTACGAGGTGGTAAAAGAACAATTTGAAACAATTCCATGTGGTGAAATTGACTTTAAGGGATTTTCAAAATTGCAGCCAGTTTACGAAATCGGTTCAAAAAAGTAGTTAAAATTAATCAAAATAAAATCAAGAAAGGTTAGGCATAGTCAATGAACACTAAATATTATAATTTGATGATAAAGGTCATCGTATTGTTCACCATGATTTCAGTCGTAATATTCGCTGAAGAAAAGGTGGAAAATAAGGCTGAGGGTAGTAATACAAAGATAGTTGAGAATAAGGAAAGCGCAAAGGAACACGGCCCCGAAAAAGAGGGAAAATCGCTTTCGGATCTTCGGAAAGAAATAAGAGAAATCAGTCAAAAGATTAATGCCAGACGTCGGTTATTATATAAAGAAAATGAAGAGATTAAGAATCTCCAAATTCAAATAAGTGATCTCCAGAAAAAGGTAAATCAGGTTATATCTGATGATAAAGAATACACCGACTTAATGCAATCCCAGCAAAAATTAAGAGAAGAACTGAATGTACATTATAAGAATCAAAGGTCTTCAGATCGGAAATCGAGAGGACGGGGTGGTCGCTTAAGTAACCGAGGCAAGCAGAATCCAAGTAAAGAATTGAACGCAATGCCACCCACAAATGTGGAAATGGAAAAGTAATAAATTATTGTCTTTTCCGCATGAAGTGATTTGAAAACTACATTAATTTCGAATGCTAACTCTCTATTGATATAACTTGCTTGTCTTTATAAAACCCACATGATTTGCACGCACAGTGTGGTAACTTTATTTCCCCACATTTTGGGCACGTTACAGTCTGTATTCCTTTGTATCGATTTGCCGCTTTTCGCTGTCTGCATTTCATTTTGGAAACTTTTCTCTGTTGAACAGCCATTTTTATTCTCTCTTAATTGAAGGTAATATTAAATTCAGTTAATCCAATCTTACTAAAAAAATCAAAAGCCATACAGTAATCTTCATAGTTTAAAGTTCAATTTTTAAATGTGAAAAAATCCCGTTTTTCAATTATGACTTACGATCAGTTCAAAACAATTTTGCAAAATCAAAGTTCTTATGAATCCATTAGAAATAAAAGATTTTCTTTGGGAAAGATTATAGGATTTACATCTTTGGCTTTTTACATACGTATTTTATTGGTAAATTATCTGGCGTGTAGAAAAACCCGTAAAATCAAAAATTATTTTGAAGAGTGGGGAAATGATTCATATAGCCATATCAAAACTGTTGAAGCAGTCGGCGGAAAATTATATATAGAGGGCCTTAAAAATTTGGCAAAATTGAACACGCCAGCAGTATTTATTGGCAATCATATGAGTTCGTTGGAATCAATGATATTGCCAGCAATGATATTGCCTTTCATGGAAGTAACATATGTTATCAAGTCGTCTTTATTAAATTATCCTACATTAGGCGAAATTCTGAAAAAAGTTGAAGCAATAACTGTATCACGAACTAATCCAAAAGATGATTTGCGAAAAGTGTTTGATCAGGCGGGATCAATGCTTAAAAATGGTCGATCAATAATTATCTTTCCCCAGCAAACACGATCGGTTTCATTTGATTCCAAAAGTTTTAATTCAATTGGAATTAAATTAGCAAAAAGAGAAGGAGTACCTATTATCCCCGTCGCCATAAAATCGGATTTTTGGTCAAATGGAAAGATATTCAAAGACTTTGGAATGATTGATATATCAATACCTGTTCGCGTGAGTTTTGGGGAGGCCTTCTACGTTAATTCCAATGGTAAAAAGGAACACGAAATGGTGCTGGATTATATCCAATCACAATTAAAAAAATGGACAAATTGAAGAAGCTCGTGTTTAGCCTGATTAATTCATGCGATTCGTCGCGAGAGCACTTAACTCCCTCATAATAAATTGATTAGAGAAAATTTCACAATGAAAGTGAATTTCAGGGCCATTCGATTCTAATTCGGGAATTAAGGGTGTATAGTCAAAAAATGGTCTGTTGGTAATCAGAATATCGTTCTCTCGTTGCTTGATTGAATTGGATATTTTGACAATTTGCACCAAAATAAAACAGTTATAAAGCATGCCAATATCTTGATAGTATAGGGATTCGTATTGTAAGTCATTCTAATTTCAGATGTTAAATGAATTTTACAGAATCTCTTGATAAGGAGTGTGTGTTGGTTTGTAGTACCGTCTTCAGGCGGAAGTTTTACCGACGCTTCAGCGAGTGCGTGCTACTATTGACTCGCTAAAGCTCATCTGAGGCTTCCGTCTAAAGACGGGAC
>JAJFLO010000106.1 GCA_021772675.1 Verrucomicrobiota bacterium
GTTTTGGGTCAGATTTTATTTCGTTGACCGAAAACAATCACAGGAATAGCGAGCTATTTCGAAGATTGTTTGACCGAGACGGGATAAAATCTGACCTAAAAATGAGATGTAAAAATGCCATTTTATTTTTGGGTGAACCCTTATCCTGAATCCGTGATGGTTTTCTTTTTATGTCGATGCGAGGTATCAAATTTTTAGCTGTAGTAACTACTGCCGCCGGGTGAAACGAGAGGGCCTGATACCCGATGGGCATCAGGAGTGAGCCGGGCATAGCGAGACAGGCTGAACAGATGTTTAGTAACGCAACGCTAGTGAAGTGCCAATCGCTAACAGTTTGATAACGAAGTAGATGCATTAAAATAAAGCCATTATGCGAGTATTTTTGGGTGAACTCTGAGAAATGCTCTGACATGGCAGTATGTCTGTTTGAATTCATCCGCTACGGTGCGATGCCTAGCTAATGGATAAACCACAGCTGAAGCAGTGAACTCCAACAAGCGCTTCGACATATACCAAGATACCCAGAATTATACGAATTGTTATGTGACTTTAAAATTCAATACCTGAGAAACGTTCACCTATAATTACTGCCATTATGTAGTAGCAGAGCTGTCAATAAAAAGTAAAATACCTATTAGATAACTGGTTTTATAACACTTGCTCAGATTCAGGTTTATGCTAATAAATCTAGACATTGGATGGCATTTTTTTATGTTTTGTATCGAGTATCAGGGAAGCACGATCAGGCATTTTTTAATTTAATGCTTCATTTTAATATATTTTTATATTCAAATTAGGATTAATTGTGATACTCATTGGTATTGATACAGCGTTAAGATGTACAGGATATGGTATTATTGAAATTTCAGGGAAAAAATACTCTGCGATTGATTGTGGGGTGATTAAAAACAAGCCCAAAATACCACTGAGCGAATGCCTACATCGTTTACGGGGTGGTATCGAAGAAATTATTAAACTGTATCGTCCGCAGATCGCTGCTATTGAAGGTGGATATTATTTTAAAAATGCACAGACGGCGATGGTACTAGGTATGGCGCGCGGGACTGTCGTCAGTATTTTGGCGAGAGAAAAAATTCCAATTTATGAATATGCGCCTCGAAAGGCGAAGCAGGCTGTCGTTGGGAATGGCAATGCAACAAAAGACCAGGTAGCCCATTCCGTATCTCAGATGCTGAATTTGGATATCCAGCAAATCCCAAAAGATTCCACAGATGCAATTGCCCTTGCTCTATGTCATGCATTTATTTCACATAGCGCAAACGGTATATACTTAAAGCCACCGATTTAACCCGTATTTCCCACAACGTTTTTGCATTTTACAATTGATTCAACTCTGGATTTTGCGCTAAGAAAGCCTTGTGAAAATAATTTTTCCATTTATTCGATCCAAGCTCAGGAGACTTGAAAAGTGCATACCCTTTTTTTATGTTACCATTTGGAAAGTATTTCAATGGTAGGGCTTTGCCACTTGCAATTAGTTTACTAACTTCTGCTTCTGCCAGCTTAAAAGCCAGGCCCGCTGGTGAAATTGAAACACAAATAGTGTCATCAAGATACAAGGCCGCACCACTGAAAAAATGCTTCACTTCAATCGATAATGGTGTAATTTTTCTTAGTTGCAATCGATCAACAATATCATTTAACTGTTCGTAATATATTTTTGCCATATGATAAAATACAACCAGGTTGGGAGTTTTGCGGCCTCGCATTTGGCCGATCCAGACTGACGCGTTACTTATACCGACAGCCATCAGATTTTCGACAGGTTTCTGTAAAATTGCTGCCTAAAATGACAAACGAATGTCGAAAAACCTACTGCTTGCAGTATAGAACTATAATCGTATTACATTTATCTGCGACTGAACTGAGCGATGGAGATGTCGCGCGGCGGCATCTCAACTAGCTCCAGTGTTTGATTGGCATTCAATTTGGATTGTTCCTTCGAGATACTGTACAGCTTTCCCGGAGATGAATACCCGATCTCCCTTCACTTCGCATTGTATTAAACCAGTTCTTTTTGAAAGCTGAAAAGCTGTCAAATTCTCTTTGTTTAATCTGTCTGCCCAATAGGGTGCAAGTAGGCAATGTGCTGATCCAGTCACTGGATCTTCATTAATGGCATAGTTGGGTGCAAAAAAACGACTTACAAAGTCAACGTTCCTTCCCGGTGCTGTCACAATCACACCTCTTAGATCAAGTTCGGTTAGTAGCAAAAAATTGGGTCTTAGCGACTCGACAACATCTTCGGATTCAAAGACTGCCATGAAATCCATCGCTCGATAGACTGATTTTGGTTTTTTCCCGAGTGCTTTTGTGAGGGCGTCTGGAATTTCACAATATATGCCAACTTGAGCAGGAAAATCCAGAGTTAAGTAATCATTCTTCTTTTTTACTCTCAAATCACCACCGGCCGAATGAAATATAATTTTGTTATTTTTAAATCCTTCTTTTTCAAACACTACATAAGCAGCAGCAAGAGTTGCGTGCCCACACAAATCAACTTCCTTATTGGGCGTAAACCATCGAAGCTCATATGTTTTCTCTCTTTTTACATAGAATGTGGTCTCAGATAAATTGTTCTCTTCCGCAATTGCTTGTAATATTTCGTCAGGTAGCCATTCCTTCAGCGGACATACCGCAGCGGGGTTTCCGTGAAACACTGATTCAGCAAATGCATCAATTTGGTAAATAGGCAGTTTCATTTTTATTGTGCCAGCGTTCTTCATGTTTATAAATATATTAAGTCATTAATCAATTAAATCATATGAACATTATGTTTTAAGGTCATTTGCTTGGAAGATTTCATCTCTTTGTAAAGTCATACAATTCCTTAAATCCACATTTTGAGAAAAATGAATTCTAACTCTAATCAGGTTGAAGTGAGTGTTTCAATATTCCCAATTTATATCTTAAACCGAATATTTCAACCAAAAAATATGAACTATAGTGGTAACCATTCAGACAAGCCAAACGCGTTTTACTGAATGGTTACTCTATGACCGTGGATTTTCATACTGTGCAAGCCGATTGGCACGAAAAATTCTATATGGGTTTCATTTAGGGTGGGGGCAGCGGAAGTGTCAGTCTACCTAGTCCTGCTGCAAGCGAAACTTCTGGAAGTCGATGCCAACAGGACTAGTGTGTTCAGTATAGCGTGACAGGTAGGGGCAGAGTGATGCGATTGATCGGACTGGAGAACTTAATATTAGAGGTGACCCTATTCGGCCCTGCGTACGGCACTATATGCTCAAAACTTAATGCTAAAGGTGACCCTAAATCAGATAAATCAGACGAATTGATCAAATGAAATTCCTGCATAACGAGCATAGAAAAATGATTTAAACTTCAAATTAGGGGCGACCCTCGGGAGATCAAGCTATTCCATATACCGATCTCATTGTGAATATCTTCTCCAAATTCTGTTAGGCATGTTGCTATTTTTCTAAGATTCTGACTGTTTAACTTTAAGTTTTTGTCTGAAAAGGAATTTTGCTTTTTTGCAATGATTCGTCTTAACTCATTGGAAATCTCTTTGAGATATTTATCTCCTCGGCCAGTGTATTCTTCAGGTCTATATGATGGGAATAGCATTAGAATGATAGGTTAATTTGATTTCTGTATTAATTTGAAATGACTTGCATGGACTTTTTTGGGGAAAAGAGATAGCTGTTTGCATGTGTTTACAAATTGGTATTTGTAACGTTCTATACCACTTCACAATCATCCCAATTTTTCTGCCTCCAAATTTCATCTTTGGATTATTAGGGAACGTTGTTAATTAAATAATTGGAAGTAAACTGGTTACAACTACAAATTGGCTATTTAATAGCCTTGGAATTGAAATTATTAGTAGAAAGGCGGGTTCTAACCGAACTGGATACTCGATGTCATTTGGATCGTCGGTTAGAATAGTACCTTAAACCATTGATTTCCGGCGAAAAAAGATGCTCCAAGATACAAATATTTCCATAAATTGATCATTAACATCTTATGATCAATAACTTAACTAACAACGTCCATATCTTCACCACTAATGTACATAGTGGAAGACGACCCCACACTTGTTACCACGGTTAACGGCACCTGTCTCGCCATAGCTCCTGGAGCGACGGCGGATGGTAAATAAAGTCTCTGACCCGTTTTCTCTCTCCGGTTGAATACCATTAAAAACGCAACTTCTTTTCATTATTAGTGAAATTACAGCGCACAAATTTGTAGAATGATATATTTTTATTATATTCATGAGAGTACTTTTGGCATGGATTATACGAATTCAACATGTTGTAAAAATATGTATGAAATCAGGAGGAATTTAGATGAGTATAACAGAGCTTATAATTGAAAAGGTAAAAAAGCTGCCTAAGCCGTCACAAGTAGAAGTTCTTGATTTTGTGGAATTTATTGACACGAAATTACACCGTGAATTAAATGAATCAGAGTGCGCGGACTATTCAATAAACAATGCAATGCGAGGGCTGGAATCAGAAGACGATAATGTTTACTCACTCAGTGATATAAAAGAAAAATACAGTTGAAAAACTCCGGTCAAATCGTTTTATTCGAATTCCCTCAGACAGACCAGCTTCAGGGAAAATTACATCCTGAACTGATGTTGAAAAATGTTCCGGGACCCTATAATGATGTCCTTATGTGTATGATTTCAACACAGCTTAACCGGGGAATAAAAGGATTCAATGATATTCTTCATTGTGATGATGAAGATTTTGTCTCTTCAGGATTAAAGAAAACAAGTCTTATAAGGCTTGGGAGACTTGCTGTTGTTGATCGAGATATATTAGTCGGTTCAATTGGTACGATTAGCAACAAACGCTTAAAAAGACTAAAAAATAGACTGATAAACTGGATTGAGAAATAAGATATAAATGAAGCTTTGGGGTCATAGTTCCCTATGAACGTCGAGAAATGAATAACTTTGCAAAGGGTACCCCCCGACTCTCTTTATTGAGGAGGGAGATTTTGAGAAAGGCCTACCGGGGACGTTGTTAGCTAATGCATTGAAAACAATTTGGTTCCGACTAAGAATGAGGGATCAAATAGGCTTAAAAGGTGATTTTTAAGAAGAAAAATGGAGTCTAACGGAAAAGGTTGCTCCATCCTTCCTCCCAGTTCCGCTGATAAATCTCTTAAACCATTGATTCTTATCGAAACAATAGACTATAAGAACTAAATCCACCCAATAAATAAGCATTAAGATTGTATTATCAACATGTTAACTAACAACGTCCCCTACTTGCCCATTTTGGGCAAAGCTTTTCGATAGAAGAGATTATTATACGAATCGCAGATAACTAGGATTAAGTTTTGACATGCGCAGAGCGCCTGCGTGTTGCCATACTATAAAGCGGAGAAAGACATGAAAAAATTCAGTGCAATTCTATTAATCAGTGTGTTTTCGAGCGTAGTAGCCGCGCAAACGGAAAGAGAGCTAGTTCAATTACTTGCCGGAGATGACCCCAAAGGAGAAAAAGTCTGGGTCGCCCATGAGCATTCGCTCTTGGTTGATCTGGCTTTGGGTGAGGTTTGCCAATCCGGCGAAGAGCAACGCTATTTCCCAAAGGGAAAACTGATTATTCGGTCCTGTGTCAATGGTAAGGTTAACAGCTACGAAACACATTGGTCACTAATTGTTAATAAGCACCATGCAGTGATCACTATCGACAATCAGCAATATCAGTTTAATCCTTATAAAAGTGCTGAGATACCAGAAAATACCTATATAGAATTGATCTCGATTTCTGAAGCATCCAAACGGCCGTTTAAATTTCAATTGCTGGTACATTCAGAGCTCTAATATGGCGATTTCCAAAAAGAATAAAGGTATTGATTGGACGTCGATAATACCTCACGTGCTTACTATTGCCGGTATGATCATTACCATCAGTGTGTTCTTCTCTGAACAAACCGCATTACGCAAAATGGAGCATAGAAATACGATATTGTTATTACAGCGAGAAACGCTGATTAGTCATAAGACGGAGTTTCAGAAATTGGCGGAATCGATTGGCACGCTGTCAGCGGTTTTCTATACCGGTACCAAAGATGCCCAACAAAAAGCGATTGAAATATTTTACAGGCACTATTTTGGCAACGCCTTTATGATTTCTGATCCGAGCATGGTTGAGGCATTGAATCTACTGCATTTGGATATAAAAAATTATCGAGAAGGAAAAATCAGTCTGATTGGCAAAATTCCGCCAAAGGTGAGGATTATTCGCTCAGCAGATCATGTGTTGCAAGTAATGAAGTCTTCCATAGAATCTCAAATCCAAGCCATTAAAAAGTTAGATCAACAATTATTGGAGTCTTAGGATGAATCCCTCTGCATTACAAGTATGGATATCATTAATTATCACCATGGCATTATGGCTATCGTCAATACAGGCTCAGGAAAATAACTATAAATTTTATTACGTCGCTGTGGGTAACGATAACTATGCGTCATTTCCGGATTTGCTAGGTATGGGAATAAGTGCAAGAGTTGTATCCGAATATTTTGATCGTTTTGGTGCAATAGCGGGAATAACATTGCGTTCCAAGAATAAACGGTACATCAGTAAGCAAATGATTCTGGAAAATATCGATCAATTGCAATACAAAATGAATGATGAAGACGGCAAACAGATCGTAATGATTTTTTATTATGCTGGCCATTGTCTTGGTGAGCCGCTGACCGGCCAGCAGTGGCTTTTTCCCGGCAACTTGGAGGTTGATAGCGATGATCTGAAGAGCATCATTATCGACAGCGATCAGTTTGATAAACAGCTGTTATCGCCTATTGAATTGCATGGAAGTCTGGGTAATAGCATGGCCACACAAACAATGATTATTATGGATTGCTGTTATAATGCAGGCGATAACACGTATCAGAATGTAGCCAGTTATCTGACCAAAAGACTTGGGGCAAGGCAGGCCAGTTTTATTGATGATCTTCGTGATATGAATATCACGGATGACCCTTGGCAGACAAGTCTTTATGCAACAACGCCAGGTAAACGTGTTTATGCTGTAAAGGCCCCTAATTTCATGGCAAAGCGTATTCTCTACTCAATAGGGCCATTAAGTCGGCGGTTGAGCTTGATTTTGAATGCTTTAGAAAAGTCAAAATCAAATCTGAGCTACCAGAGCTTTGTTAATGCAATGAAGGATCCCGAGCTGGATAAACAGACCAGACCAGCCAATGTTTACAATAAAGACCTATACATTGATGGGCCACTATTTACATACACTATACCCCTCTCTGATGTCAGATTGAACCAGATCTACGCGTCAAAAATACCATCAGTCTCTTTGACGGATGCGACAGAAACACTCTCGGCCGATAAGCGTGTTATTGAGTCTTCAGTGGCAGTAGGCGATAGCGCTATTTATATATCCAGCGAAAAAGATGACTGGATAGGCCAGGGTAAAAAAGATTTTCTCTCAGCAAAAGATTACAAAATTCGCGTTGCTCAAGATTACAACCGATTAGTGATATCCGCTCAGGGCACTCAAGAAACGGATAAATGGACGTTTGAGATCTTACTGCCTGAAAAATATAGGACGAAAAAACCAAAGGTTAATCATCATAGAGGTGAACACTACTATTGGGAGGGTAATAATGCTATAGAGGTGAGTGTCTTAGGGCGAGGTTGCAGTACTCGAAAAGGGGATTATGTGATTAAAAAATATCAACGTAACGATCAAGATGCAGTAACTCGGTTGAAGATGGAGTTTACACATTATTGCGATGATGCTTCAGATGGTCTTAATGGCAATATGAATTTAATTCTGGAGCCGTTGTTCTAGCAACCAAAACCAGTCCTGGGGATTTTTATCATCTTTAGGTGCTATCATGCTTCCGTAAGTCGGGGTCTGACCAAATGCCTCCCAGCTTAAGCCGATTTGATATCTCTATCGGAGCAATTAGGCTCACCTCTAATTGGCAGTTTTCGGCTTAGCATCCTTGGAGACACCGGGAGACACCGGGTCAAACCTACGCTATTGATTTTTAAGTCAATAGCGTAGGTTTCTCTAATTTAAACGGGTCTGCCTCAACCTATTCAGTTACCATGAAATTCCCTCTTGACATAATGGCTTTTCATGGTATCGTGTCGCATGATTGATCGCGGTGATATCTTAAATATTCTGAATGAGGCTCTCGCACGTAGCCGAGTCGTAGTGCTAACTGGACCGAGACAGTGCGGCAAAACGACGCTGGCCAGAGAATTGGTCCATGAGGACTCAATAAATTATCTTGATCTGGAAGATCCTGCCAGTCTGGCTCGGTTAGATGAACCGATAACGGCCCTTGAACACTTACAAGGACTGGTAGTAATTGATGAGGTGCAACGGCGACCAGATCTATTCCCGGTACTGCGTGTTCTTGCAGACCGAAGAAACAAACCTGCAAAGTTTCTCATTCTCGGCAGCGCTTCGGGTGATCTTTCTCGTCAAACCTCAGAGAGTCTTGCTGGCCGAATGGAGCGCCTAACAATTGGCGGTTTTTCGCTACATGAGTTGGGATCTGATGCAGAAGAGAAGCTATGGTTGCATGGAGGCTTTCCGCTGTCTTATTTAGCGCCCAACGATGTTGACAGTGGAATGTGGAGAAAGAACTTTATTCAAACGCTTCTCGAACGAGATTTCCCGCAATGGGGAGTCCGCGTCCCGACGGTAGCGCTGCAACGTTTCTGGACGATGCTGGCACACTATCACGGGCAAACCTGGAATGCAGCCGAACCGGCCCGAGCTCTTGGCGTAAGTGAGTCCACGGTCCGCCGTCACCTGGATTTGCTTACCGATGCCTTTATGATCCGGCAGTTGCACCCATATCATGTCAATATCCGCAAGCGCCAGGTCAAAGCTCCAAAAATTTACGTGCGCGATAGTGGTCTATTGCATCAACTGCTCGGCGTTGAGACTTCAAAGGCACTACTGAACCACCCCAAGGTCGGGGCCTCATGGGAAGGATTTGTTATTGAGCAGGTATTGATGACAGAACCCCATAACGATGCATGGTTCTGGGCAACTCACCAGGGCGCTGAAATAGACTTAATTTTACGTCGCAAGAGCGAAATGCTGGGCATAGAGTGCAAACGAACTGACACGCCTCGAATGACGCCCTCGATACGCAACGCTCTGGAGGATTTGGAGCTAACGCGAGTTGCGGTACTTTATCCCGGCGCCAAACGATTCCCAATAAGCGAGAGCGTGGAAGCGGTTCCTCTTCGGGTTCTTGGCCGACGGGAGCCCATATTTAGTGATACTACTGTATGAATTCGCTGGGGCCACCTCCGTTTATATACTATCTCCTCGCATGAAAGAAGCTGACAAGCTGGTTGTTTCTCACTCTAATCGTTAATAGGCAACTATAGTTTTGATAGTTTTGCCTACCGGAGACATTGTTAACTAATGCATTGAAAACAATTTGGTTTCGACTAAAAATGAGGGATTAAATAGGCTTAAAAGGTTATTTTCAAGAAGAAAAACGGAGTCTAACCGAAATGGTTGCTCCATCCTTCCTCCCAGTTCCGCTGGATAAATCTCTTAAACCATTGATTCTTATCGAAACAATAGACTTTAAGAGCTAAATTCACCCAATAAATAATCATTAATATCGTATTATTAACATGTTAACTAACAAAGATCCCTGCTTTCTGCCGAGTTTAGTCAACCTACAATATTCATTAATGTCCAATATAAAAAACTATGACCCTGAGCTCTCCCAATGATCGATGCTATGCTTTTATCAGCCGCCATTATTTTTTACGCCCCTATTTCCGGAGTGATGGACAGGCGCAATCCCGTTGCATGAAGAACCTTTGTCAATGTATCAATGCGAGGATTGCCTGATTTGGAAAAAGAACTATATAAAGCCGCCCGATTGAAGCCAGATTCTTTAGACAGGGCCGTCATGCCGCCCAAACGAGCCTTAGCCACGTGTTTGATTGCTTCTTTGAACAAGCCGATATCACCATCAGCCAAACATTCTTCCAAATACATGGCGGCTACCTCTTGGTCTTTTAACATGGTATTTCTTGTCTCATCGTAAGGGACACTTGCTTTTTTCTTAGTCATGATATTCTCCTTTCATAATCCTCTAAATACTCTCGTGCTTTGGCAATGGTTTTCTTCTGATCCTTCTTGGTTGAGCCTGCCAACAATAAAATAATCTTTGACCCGATCACACCGTAGAAGATCCGATATCCCGGGCTGTAATGTTCCCGCATTTCACGGACACCGCCAGAATCTTTTATTGTCTTCCAGTCTCCAAAATTTCCCCGTTGAGCCCGGTCAACGCGCGCACCGATTTTGGCCAGTGCTCTTTTGTCTTTCAGGCTCAAAACCCAGTTAGAATAAGGTTGCCTGCCCTTTTCGTCTTCATATACTTCTACGTCATAAGTCATTATTCCCTAAGTGTACGTTATAAACGACAATAAGTCAATACTTATTTTCCATATCTCCTATCGCTGGCTATCCTGCCCCCAAAGCCCCAAGGCAACCATTGTAATAACCCTGAGCTCTCAATTGGATATTGTCGAGCCACTCCCTGCCCAAAGCAATAGGTGAACATGATTGCTGGTAACAATGAAGTCCAGAACGTCGACGCCGTACTTTTGAGTTGCCTCCTTCAATCGCTTAATAAAATTTCGACGATCGCGTTGAAACTGTAAAAGAAACCGTCGTTCCTGGCAGCGACGTGTTATATGGATGCAACGATTTTCTACTAACCGAATTCTACCTCGTTTCATCGTTGTTTCACTAAAATAAAAAGTTGTTGAATCTCATTCTCTGCTATTACCGTTACCCAGAATCAATTTGACAGCTAAAAACAAAACCAACAAGAAAAGAAAAATTACTTTATCATTTATAACTGATTATAATAAAGCATTTTAAATTTCGCCGACCACTAATTTCACACACTTTATTTTCACATTCGTGTTAATCCGTGTGATTCGTAGGCAAAAACCTATCCCCACACCCGATGTTTCTTCAAACAATAGACTTCATCCCAGGCACGAGATTCTTCCGGCTTATGTTCCCGACGATAACCCAGGATTTCTTTTTGACTTTTAAGAACATCGGCAACGAACGATTTTGAACCAACTGCGACGCCCTTTGTTGCAAATCGTACTCGAAACATTAGCCGTTGGGACCATTGAATTTTCACAGGCATGTCAGCAAGTTTCAACATCTCTCCAACTGATACCATATCCAAGTCCTGACGTTGGGACGAATGTCCCAGCAAATATTCGCGAAACCTATCCCAAATTCGGCGACACACAACTTTATCGGCCCCCTTCAAACTTTTATCAGGCAAACCCAGTTCCCGTACCAAATAAATTGTCAATTCTAAATCATTGTCCTGAAGTTTGCCGCGAGCCATACGCTCACCATATCCACTCCACTTATAATCTGCAGGTTCAATGACAATTCCGGCTCTTACTGGATTTAATGTGATGTGTAGGCCATCATCTTAGCAATCGCACAGTTCTGATCGACAAGGACGCTGTCAAAACGACCTCCAAACAACTTACCCCAGCGATCATTACGTTTATTGAACCATTGCGTAAAACGCTGCTGCACATTACCTACTACCAGGCTGATATCATGAATCTTTTCCCGAAACAATTCTAAATCCTCATCGTTAGGATCAACCGCCGCTTGAAGACGATGATATTTGTGTCACCGAACGAATAATTCTTCCCTAGACATCTCCGACGCTTCCGGAATTTCATTTAATGCGTGATAATGTTATGTTACCAATTTCATTATGTGAAGTCTCTTTGATCTTTCCTGCCTATCCTTTAGCCTCTTGCTATCAGTTTTACTTCACATAATAAAGTAGTTAAGAACGCTTCTTTTTGTTATTCCCGGATGTCGAATATTCA
>JAJFLO010000107.1 GCA_021772675.1 Verrucomicrobiota bacterium
TCACTCACGCCTGCTCGCCCTCCTCCGCGCTGCCATATAGCTGGTTCGCTGTTCGCTACGTACACGGCTTCTGTCTCATGCTTCCTTCAAACCGCCCATTACTGGAACGTGCCCTTGCCTTATTGACGTTGTCCTTCCGTCCGGTAACGGCGAACATTATTTATTTTACTTCTGGGCAAGCCCAGAACCGGGAAATACGCCATGCCAGGCGCACGTATGATGAGTAACACATCTACATGTGTTAAGAGGGAGCAAAGTCCGATCTGAAGGATAGAATCTGTGGATACTCCGAGGGAGTCCCCTTCGAGCCCACCAGATTATAGGCCTTGCCTAATTGAATAAGAAACTTGGTTTCGGGTGTCAGGTTTCAGGACAGAATTATGGGTGAACTCTGAGAAGTGCTCTGACATGGCAATATATCTATCGGAGTTCATCCACTGCGGCGTGATGCATAGCTAAATGAAAAATCATCATGCCGCGGCGGATGAACTCCAACACGCGCTTTAACATATATATTGCTTTATCCAAGATACCCAAAATTATACGAATTGTTATGTGACTTTATCAAATTCAAAACTTGAGAATCGTTCACCCATAATTGCTAGGTTTTAGGACAGAACTGAACACCCAAATCCCCTCCTGAACCCTGAAACCTGAAACCCATAAGTTTCAAAGAGGGTAATTTAAGGCCGATCTATACCCAGCGTTTTGATTCGGGAATTCAGTGTAGATGGATTAACACCTAGAAGATTTGCGGCTCCCGCGTCACCTGAAACACGCCAGTTTGTGGTCGATAAAGCCAGAAGCAGATTTTTCTTCTCCAATTCTTCCAATTCTTTACCTGTTAATACTCTATCACTTTGGTTTAATGATTTCGCATCATTAACCGTAGTAGGAGGTTTGCTGATTACCATTGGGATAGATCTGCCTAGATTTAATCGCCCGTATTTTGCAGTAATAACACTTCGTTCTATGACATTTTCTAATTCTCTGACATTACCAGGCCAGTCATAGGATTTTAATCGTTGGATACAGTTTTCTGTTAACGGCTCAATTTTACGCCCCATCTCTTTTGCAAACCGATTCATGAATGCAGTTGCAAGTAAAATGATATCGTTATCACGATCGCGTAGAGGAGGAATTTCAATAGGGAACACATTTAATCTGTAATATAAGTCATCTCTAAATTTACCTTCTTGGACGGCTCGCTTTAGTTCTCTGTTTGTTGCGGTTAAAATTCTTACATTGACCTTTTTTGTTTCAGAACTGCCAACGGGTTCGAATTCTCCCTCCTGCAATACTCGAAGTAATTTGCTTTGCAAATCAATCGGCAATTCGCCGACTTCATCCAAAAATATTGACCCACCGTTAGCGAGCGCAAATCGACCATCTCTTTTTTTGGTTGCTCCAGTGAATGCTCCTTGTTCGTGACCAAAAAATTCGCTTTCAATCAAAGCCGCAGGTATTGCAGCGCAATTAACTTTTATTAGTGGTTTGTCTTTTCGCCTACTCGCATTATGAACTGCACGAGCAATCAGTTCCTTTCCGGTTCCTGTTTCTCCCAATATAATTACAGTTGAGTTGGTTTCTGCAACCTGTTTTACGTCATGCAATACCCGCTGAATGGCAATACTTTTTCCAATGATTTCATGAAAATGGTGTAACTCCAATATTTCCTGCTTTAAATATTGTGTCTCTTCTATCAAACTTTGGATTTTCTTCTCGGACTGAATTTTGTCGTTCAAATTTCGAAGAATCAATGTGTAGAATGGATGCTTGTCTAATTCAGATTTAGCCAAGGTTGCTTCTGTAGGAAATATACCGTCATTTGCACTGATTATTTTTAATCCACCCGGAATCCATGCATAACGTTGCCCCACGGGTTTTTGATCCAATTCATCAATTAGCCGAGTTAGTTTCATTTGACTGCCATCAAAGATTAAATCGGTAAAATTTCTATTAATTAGATCATCCGCTTTTTTTCCAAACATCTTTTCAGCAGCAGGATTTACCAGTGATATATTTAAATCGTGGTCAATTTCGATAATGGCATCCATAACGCTATTAAACAGCCTGGCCAACTTGGCTTCCCGCTCGTATATTAGTTGTTCCGCGTGGAGTCGTTGTAATTCCGCAGCAGCTCGTGCAGCAAAAATTTGAAACAACGCTAATCCTGTTGGTTCTTCCTGCATGGGTTCGTCATCCATCACGGCAAGATGTCCAAGAACAACTCCATTTACATCCTTAAGTGGAACTCCCATATAGCTCTTGAGATTCGATTGTTTTATGATTTCATTATTTGGAAAAATGGATTGGAGATTATCAGGATAATGAACTAGGTCAGCAGTTTCGATAACAGAAGCACATGGAGTCCCCGAGATGATATAAGTATAATCCAATCGGCATTCTCCATTTATCCAGGAGGCTAAGGTATGTAAATCTTTTTTCGTCGAATCAAATTCCGTTATAAGTGCAGTATGTATATCTAAAACAATTGCGAGATTTTTCACCAAGGCAGCAAAAAATTTTTCTCCTGTCTCTGTTGCAGTTCCTTCAAAAATTGTATGAATTGCTGCAGCTTCCTCGTTACGATTTGATATCGTTTTTTTTGGTTTAGCCATGAGATTACATATCAGATTTGTATTTAAATAGAGCGAATCATTCCCATAAATGACCCTTAATAATGTTACTGTTAGTACATAGTGCAGTTTATTGATTGGCTAACATAGCCTTCGACCGTTACTATTGTAAGCAATTATATATTTTCTGGCCCCTCAAAGATTTAAAATATACTGTTAATTCTAATTTGGTAATCCAAATATTAACAACATAATTTAAAAATTTTAATAAAATTATTTCAGCGCTGCCCCTATTCCCAACACCATTTCCAATTAGTTGCAACGCATACCTCGTGTATTTTTGAAGTTGGATGGCTCGCAAATTGTATCGTCACAGCGATTACCTCTAATTAGAAACAAATGGTGGGATTCCTGAATGAGCAGCTCTGGAACAATGTGAAATCGCAAAATTTAATGCGACCCCATTTGTATAAAATTACTCATTTTTGGTTTCTATTTTTTACCAAATTTAAACTCAATGACATTAAGTTAAACATACATAATTACAAAGGAGGTAATACCTATGATTAAAGCCTATTCTGCCAGCGAAGCAAAGGGAGAGTTAAAGCCGATCGAATATGATCCAGGTGAATTATGTGAAGACCACGTAGAGATTGATGTTAGTTATTGTGGTATTTGTCACAGCGACTTGAGTATGCTCAATAATGATTGGAATATGACTAACTATCCATTTGTTCCAGGTCATGAAATTGTCGGTCGTATTTCAGCTTTAGGTCGTCGTGTTGGCAGTCTTCAAATTGGGCAATATGTTGGGTTGGGTTGGTTTTCTCAATCCTGCATGACATGTCTTACATGTGTGGAAGGAGATCATCATCTTTGTCATCAGGCTGAAAGAGTTATTGTTGGCCGACACGGGGGATTTGCAAACAAAGTACGATGCCATTACGCATGGGCAATCCCCTTACCCAATCAATTAAACCCGGCAGCAGCTGGTCCATTGTTCTGCGGTGGAATAACAGTATTTAATCCAATTATCATCAACAATATCAAACCAACATCATCCGTTGGCGTCATTGGCATTGGTGGACTGGGACACTTAGCATTGATGTTTTTGAGTGCCTGGGGCTGTGAAGTTACCGCATTTTCAACCAGTCCAGATAAACAAATGGAAGCAGAAAAATTAGGCGCTCACCATTTTATTGATACACAAAATAATGATAAACTGTCCAAATTAACAGGATCATTTGATATGATCCTTGATACAGTAAATGTTGAATTAGACTGGGATTTATATGTATCACTATTGCGTCCAAAAGGAACATTTCATATCGTTGGTGCTGCCGATTCTATTTCTATCCCAGCATTTTCTCTGATTATGGGACAAAAAAGTATCAGTGGCTCTCCTCTGGGTAATCCCGCAACTATAATAAAGATGCTAGACTTTGCCGTCAGACACAAAATTGAACCGATTATAGAAACATATCTAATGACCCAGGTTAATGATGCAATGGAAAAACTGCGTTCAGGCAAACCACGTTTTCGGCTAGTATTAGAAAACGATCTTTAAGAAAAACCCCTTAAAAAACAGTGATACAGAAAACCACCCGTTTTAAAATTAAACGCCTAAATTTATATACACGCTAAAACATACCTCTGGTTCCCAAATTTTTTAAATGAATTTATGTCATGATAAAAATTAAAAATCAAAGGGTAGGGATATTAAAAGAAAATTTAGACAAGATTTTTAATCCTTACTTTTCAACGAAGAAAAAAAGGAACAACCTTGGATTCGCTGTTTGCCATTCAATCATTGATCATCACAATGGACAATTAGCCGTCGAATCAACCATTGACTAAGGGTCAATGTTCACCATTTATGCACCCGCAACAACAGAAACTGAACTATTCGCTGAAACTGAAAAAAAAATCGACGATGACGTTTATTTTGCTTTAACCAATCGGAGACAGAGACAAATTACAAACTAAAATCGTCAATAGTGAATGAAACTGTATTCGACAAAATCAAGCGAAATAGTGAGGGTTAATATATCCCATAAGACACCTTGAGACTGAGGGAAAATATTTATATAATTACGTCTGCAGCAGAAATCAACTTTTTAAGGACAATGTAGATTAAAAAAGAAATTAAATTAATATGAACACAAACTTGCCCTCAAGCATTTATAATCCGGAATAAATTTCATCTCACTTGAATGCTAGCTCCAAAGTCGTTCATTTAACACTCAAAGATTAAACAGGCGGACCAAAACGTTATGATATATGTAATTGATGATGATAATCAATTGTTGCATGCAATTAAAAACCTACTGAAGTCACTTAAATTTGAGTGCCGCTGTTTTAACAATGAAGACGAAGCAATTTCTGCAATTAAAAATGATCCGCCCAGTATTGTCCTTAGTGATATTTATCTACCAAATAAAGATGGATTTCATCTGTTACAGGAAATCAAAAATATAGATAGCAATATCAGAATAATCATGATGACCGCGTACAGTAGCGTGGAATCAGCAGTAGAAGCGATGAAAATGGGTGCATTTGATTATATTGAAAAGCCCATGGATATAGACAAATTCGAATTGGTTATTAATAAAGCGCTTTCTCAATACGAGCTAATTATGGACAATCAAAAATTAAGGGCGCAGTTGGATAGCCAACATAGGTTTGATGATATTGTTGGACGAAGCAAGCCAATGCAAAATGTCTTCATAACGATCGAAAAAGCGGCGCCTTCGGATATCAGTATCATGATTTATGGAGAAAGCGGTACAGGAAAAGAATTAATCGCTCGCTC
Organism: Verrucomicrobiota bacterium; assembly: GCA_021772675.1. Taxonomy (GTDB): domain Bacteria; phylum Verrucomicrobiota; class Lentisphaeria; order JABSQK01; family JAJFLO01; genus JAJFLO01. Next base: position 5,392 of record JAJFLO010000107.1, read on the forward strand.
AATTCATAAATACAGCAATCGCAGTAAACAACCGTTTATACCAGTAGACTGTGTTGCTATACCCAGTCAGCTTATTGAAAGTGAATTATTTGGATACGAAAAAGGTGCATTTACAGGCGCGACAAAGTCACAATCAGGTTTGATCGAGTCTGCCGATAAAGGTACAATTTTTTTGGATGAAATCACTGAGTTAAATATAGATCTTCAGGCAAAACTCTTACGTATGCTTCAAGAACGTCAATTGCGAAGAGTTGGCGGTCGTAAATTAACCAACGTAGATATTCGTGTAATTTCTGCAACAAACAGGGATCCCAAACAGGCAATCAAAGATGGAAAATTGAGGGAAGATTTATATTATCGGCTCAACGTTATTCCACTTGAATTACCACCGCTACGCGAACGAGGTTCAGATATTTCTCTTTTGTTGCAATACTTTGTAAAATGCATGGGTGATGATTCAGGTCAAGCACCGAAACGATTTACCCCCAATGCGCTGGATATGCTTCAAAACTACAGCTGGCCAGGAAATATAAGAGAATTAAAAAATACTGTCGAATGTTTGGTCACGTTGACAAATGGTGAACATATGGATGTTGATGACCTTCCATCCGCCATAAAAAATGAGTCGTTCAATTTATCAGACAAACAGTTTTTAGCTGAACTTTTACCCTACAAAGAAGCGAAAGATAGTTATGTTGAATATTTCGAATCCCGTTATTTAGAAAAAATTCTAGCAAAATTTAACGGCAATATTTCGAAAGCTGCTGATTACAGCAAAATTAATCGGCGTACGATTCACCGACTAATCAATAAACATAATATTTAATTCATTTCTAATCCGACTTGCACCTTTTGCTTAAGAGAACTTGGCTCGGTCAGATATTATAAGGCAAGGTGTGAAATACTTTGGAGCAGAAAATGTTGCAGAAGAAAATAAGCCTATCCCAGATTTTTCACAATACTTCTACTACAAAAGCGTATATCACCTAAATTAGAAATTTTAACTTGTCTCGCGATTTTGCTCAGCAGAACTCGACATACTGTCATCTGCTCGTCTACGTCAACCGATTGAATATAGGCAATCTAAGCTTTCTCACTACAAAATTTGCGAGGAAAGCGGGCTATGAGGTAGATAGGTCCGTTGTTTATACTATTTTTTATACTCAAATAGTTATATAGATTACGTGACAATATACTATGGACCCAAAATAAAATAGATGTACCAAATAAATCTAATTTTTCACAATCACAGAAACTGAGACATTTTCCAGATAATGCGACACCGAAGTCTCTATACATGCTTGCTATACAGCTCCCTTCCTAAAGAAAACCTCATAACTCATTGGGATATTTAATTCATATCATATTAAATTTTAACATGTTATATATATTAGATCGATTGATGGCACGTAACTTGTTCTATAGATCACGAAGTTTACGGGATTAGCCCAAGTATAACTTGATTTATCTTGTTATATGTCAGAGGCGGCATCGCCGCCTTTGGCAGGGCATTTTTTTTGTAAAGTTATCTTCCTCAATAGGGTTTCCAATTTAATTCTCGCCGTCAGATAGTTTTCCATTCATACCATCACTGTTGTGACGTTACCAGAAATTAATAGTAAATTTTGCGACACAGCAGGTGACCAATATTCAGGATCAAATCCATTTGTATCTGTTGGTTCACAACATTAGCTGTGTTTTTATCCTCCCCACAAAGCACAACTGAAATTGTGAACTCCAACGGGCCCCATCGACAATTTATGACTAGCCTGAATAATTCATCAGTATTCTGCTGCGAGACCTAATCTCTGCTCAAATAAGCCGATTAACTCAATTTCAAATCTCAGTGAATGAAAATTCACTTTCACCGTGAAATTTTCTCTAATAAATTTATTATAAGCGAGTTAAGTGCTCTCGCGACGAATCGCATGAATTAATCAGGATAAATCATATGATCTACTAATTTTAGAACAATCCAACCTCACCATTTTTGATCCAGTATCCCCTACCGGGCACTAATTCATCAACAACGATAAATTTTTTACCATCCCAGGTCCATAATGCCGATTCTAAACTCTGAGGATTATTAATTTTGGTATTCAGCTGACTATTTGCATAGGGGGGATTTTCTTTAACACCAAATAAATTCCATGCCGAAGGCAGTAAATCAAGAGTCTGAACTTGTGATGTCTCACCAATAATATTCAGTTCGGTCCTATTTCCAAGATAATAGACAAAATATCCCCAGCCAGTCGTTAAATTATTTTCTTTGAACATTGTTTGTCCATCCCATCCCCAGATATGTCCCCCGATAACGTTTTTAATTGAAGAATAAACGTCTGTAACAGGAGTTATAGGAAACGAAATAAGATTCCATCCGGAATTTAATGTTAATGGAAATGTTTGCGTACCGGTTAAATCGATAGTTTTTATATGGATATCATCAAATACCATGTAATTATCACCCGGCAAATTCGGGTTTAAAAACGACCAACTTGCTTCCAGAATCAGTAAATCACGAACCATGCCTGATGTCGCAATGGGATGGTCATCAATGATTAATTCGCTATCAATCATAGCACTCCATTTATTTTCGAGAAAGTTAGTGTAAATATCGAGATGAAATATACTGAAATTGTTAAAGAAACGACTGGTTGATCGAAGACCATTGCCGTCATGTAAATCAAAATTTATTTCAAGCGTAGAATTAAAAAAATCAATACTAAAGAGTGGTTGATCATCGGAATTATAGATTGTCCATGAAAATACATCTGGTTCTTCATTTTTTGAATCATATATTGCCATTTCCAGTGATATCTGTAACGATTCATTACCCACGGGACAAAATGGAATTCTATGAAAAATTGAACTAAAAATAGCGTCCTCAGCATTTGATGCATCAAATCCAATAAACGCGTGATTACCTCGCCTGGGAAAGAAATCATTTACTAGACCACTGCTGTCAAAACCTGTTAAAAACCAACCATTCTGTAGGGATAGAGGAAAATCATTTAAATACCCTTCCGAAGATTCAAAATGTGTTTCATACACCACTTCATCTATTGCCGCCGATGATTCATCAACAATCAAATTATCAAAAATCATAAAATTGTCACCAGGAGTCGCAGGGATTAACGGAACCCAGGAAACTGCAATAAATCCGACGTCGAGATCAGACGTAGTTGTTGTAAGTGGTTTATTCTTAACAAAAAAAACACCGCCAAGGCTTGCTGACCATGTTTTTTTAGAAAAATCCATAAAGAGAGAGAAATCATAAATAACTCCATTTGTAAACTGTAGTTCTGTTGGGACAGGCGATGTCCCGCCAAACAGTGAATAAGACATATTTAAATTATCATTATTAAAACTAATTCCGAATAGAGGATCACCGTTGGTACTAAAAATAGACCAGGTAAAAATATCCCAATGCATATTTGAAGAATCTTCAACATAAACGAGTGCTGAAATCTCAATCAGATCATTTTCCCCAGGAATGTATAAGATTGGCCTAAACATAATATTAGAGGGATCCGCTCCCTCAGTGTTTGACCCGATGAACACCTGCCGACCAAAACCGGGGAAAAAATTATTTTCGATTCCATTACCGAAAAAATCCCCCACGAACCAACCATTTTGATCAGTTAAGGTTTGATCGCTATATCCTTCATCAAATTCAAAATGAGAACTATATATTGGAATTTCCGGCAACTGCATTTTTGAGACAATTTTATAATCATCAAAGATCACCGCATTATCACCAGGATTACGGGGGTTATCAGATTGGCCAAAAAGAGCAACTGCGTTCAAATTCAAATCAAGTCCAGTTGGTGTGATGGGCTGATCGACAATCAATCTTAGTCCGCCGTATCGCAATGACCAAAGATTATTAGTAAAATCCATACTTACGACTAGTTGACTGGGGATAAGTCCATTTGCATACTCATAGATCGCAGGTCCAATTTGATTTGTATTCCCCACATCAACATGAATAGTTTGACTAGCGTTAGCAAAAATAATTGAAAACAGTTCATCAAAATCTGCATTCAAAAATCTCCATGAAAATATGTCTGAAATCGAGTTGGAGGATGCGGTGATCGTCATTAATACAGAAAACTCAATAATATAATTTTTTTTAGGGACAATATTTAGGTCTCTACCTAAGAAAGTTAATGGATTATCATTGGCCGGTGCGTAACTAAATACTGCTTGCTGCCCACGACTAAAAAAATTATTTTCGACTAACCCAACGAGATCGCCACCATTGGACTCCCAATTATTTTGTCCGTTTAATGGTGAATTTACGCGATAGCCATCAATCGATTCGAATCCGGTTTCATAAAGAATCTGGGCGCTTCCAATAACAACAGCTAAGCAACTGAAAATTAGGAAAATAGAGATAGGGATGGATTGAATTTGAAAAATTATTTTCATGACAGTTTAATCCTTACAATTTTTTGATGAAGAGCCCGATGTTTTATAAAGCTACGGTAATGGGATTAGAAATATTTTGAGGGGGAAAAATAAATTCAAAAACTCATATTCAGATAGATATCTGCTCCCACGTCATTTTTTGACACAGATAAAGCCGGTTCTTTCATTCAGCATCCCACCATGAGCACTTATTTCGATTCATATAAACACGTACTTTTTCAAGAAAAATCCGATGAATCAATCTGTCTAAATTTTGTCAGATTTTTAAAGCGTCTTCCAATACCTGAATAACATACTTAATAACTTCAATCCGTGCGTAAAACTTATCGTTTGCCGGAATAATTTTCCAGGGAGCGTTAGGCGTATTCGTCCGGTTGATCATATCCGAAACTGCATGATGATACTGGTCCCATTTATCGCGATTGCGCCAATCCTCTTCGGTTATTTTATGTCTTTTCCAAGGCGTATTTTTACGTTCATCAAATCGTTTTAGCTGCTCTTCCGGGCTGATGTGTAACCAGAATTTGATCAAGACTGTACCGTGGTCAGTTAATTTTTCTTCAAAATCTAAAATTTCCTGATAGGCTCGGTTCCATTCATTTTTTGATGCCAAATTCTCTACGCGCTCCACCAAAACCCTGCCATACCATGAGCGATCATATAGAGTCATATACCCATCTCTTGGAACATGGCGCCAAAAGCGCCACAGATAATGATGGGCTAATTCTTCATCTGTCGGAGCCATGATAGATTTTAGGCGATATAATCTTGCATCTATTGTATCGGTTAATCTTCGGATAGTCCCACCTTTTCCTGCAGCGTCCCATCCTTCAAAAACAATGACTGTGGATCGCCGTGCATCGTAGGCTCTCCAGGATAATTCTTGCAATTGCATTTTATATCGATCAAATTTTTGGGAATATTTTTCCCGCGATATAGTGGAATTAATATTAATGCTATCTAAGAGATTTATTTGGGACGTACCTGCCGAGATTGTATTTGACGTTGATTTTGAAGATTTTTTTTGTTGTCCTTTACCTAATTTTTCCCTCATCTTTGATATGAGCACTTGTGCAACACTTATATCTCGCACCCATTTATTATCTGCCTCAATCCTAATCCAGGGGCATTCTGGAGTATGCGTCATTTCAAGGATTTCATTTGACGCTTTCATAAATGTTTTATAGGTCGGCTGAACTTTTTGTTTTTCAATATAGCTGCGGATATGCTTAGTGACCTCGCGGCGTTTTTTCATCCTTAATTCATATTTGGGAGGAGTAAGATCAAACCAAAGTTTGATGATAAGCAATCCATCCTGATGAAGCATTTGCTCTAGCTGCTTTATGCGACCTGTTCTTTTCTCTAATTCAGATTTTGGGATTTTATGAAGCGCATGATTATAAATTGGATCCCAATACCATCCCCCAAACATGATCGCAATTTTTCCCCGTTGGGGTAACCGTTTCCAAAAACGCCAAATCCATGGGCGTTGCTGTTCATCATCGGTTTCATCCCAAAATGCGTGAGTTTCAACATCACGACCATCAAGCCATTTATTTAGTCTATCGACTAATTTACCTTTTCCCGCACCTTCCGTTCCGGCTACGATTATAAGAGTCGCTATAGTGGCAGCGACTAAATCATTTTGGGAAAAAATCAGCTCGGATCGAATTTCTGGTTCAACTGATTTGAATTTTTCTTTACCTGCAGCTTCTAATGAGCCTACATTTTTTAACATAGTAATATTTATGAATTGATTTCTTTTTTAGTGCTCAGTACTTGTTTAAGGAGATCTTCGATTTCCTTTATACGATATGGTTTTTGAATAAATTCAACTCCACCTGAATTGAATTCTTTCATGGTTCTATCTTTGCTATATCCTGAAGATATTATGACTTTGACAGAATCATCAATCAAGCGCAATTGTTTAAACGCTTCAGTGCCATTCATTTTCGGCATAATCATATCAAGAATCACCAGGTCGATTGTATTTTTATATTTAGTGAACATGTCGATACCCACTTCTCCATTATCAGCTTCAATAACTCTATAACCAAGTTCATTTAGCATTTCCATTATCATTGTTCTGACAACAGGTTCATCATCTATAAGAAGAATACATCCTTCACTCAAATTAGTATCTCCAATATCTTGCTCAATCAAGGGGGCAGCTTCCTGGGTGGATACCGGTAAATAAATCTTAAAAGTAGTGCCATCACCAAGCTTAGAATCAACCATAATTATGCCATTATGATCTATTATAGTTCCATATACTGCGGACAAACCAAGGCCAGTTCCTTTACCAATTTCCTTTGTTGTAAAGAACGGTTCAAATATTTTCGACTTTATTTCATGGGACATCCCAATACCGGAATCACGAACTGTTATCTCAATATATTCTTCCGCTTCCATTGCAAGTTGATTGAACTCTTGAAATTGGGTATTTGGCACAAAATTCTTTGTTGAAAAAACCAGCTCACCACTATCAGACATTGCGTCTCTGGCATTTAGACCAAGATTAAGAAAGACGTTCTGTAATTGAGTAGAATCTCCGATAATCATTGAATGTTTAGCATTTAATTTGTCCGTGATTGAAATGCCTTTATCAATGCTCCGTTCTAAAAGATTTAGTGTTGCGTTGATGCAGCAATGAACATCCATCGGTCTGTTATCAAGTTTACCTTTTCGAGAAAACGCCAATAGTTTATTTGTAAGTTCCGAAGCCTTTTTTGCTGTATCGATAATAATATTTGCATACTTATCTAACATTTTCGGATCATTGGGTTTCCTTAAAATCATGTCTGCTCCGGACATCATGCCCGCTAGCATATTATTAAAATCATGTGCAATACCACCGGACAGCTGACCCAAAGATTCCATTTTATGTGAATGTCGCAATTGTTCTTCCATTAATTTTTGTTTGCTAACATCCCTAAACACAATGACAATGCCAACAATACCGCCATCATAATTTCGAATCGGGGCACCGTGAAGTGTGATGGCATACGTTTCATTATTTCGATTAATTAATTCAACATTTTGGGAAACATCAAACGCATCTTGTTTTTCTAATATCCGGTTGGTAAGATTTTCGAATTCTTTTCCTGTAATAGTATTTATAGCCTTAAATATATCTAAAAATGGTTTTCCTTTTGCTTCATCAATATCCCAGCCTGTAAGCTGCTCCGCGATTGGATTCATTGTGGATATGTTTCCTCCGGAATTCGTTGCAATGACACCGTCGCCAATTGAGTTTAAAGTTATCTTCAAGTTTTCCTCGCTTGTACGCAGTGCATCTTCCGCTTTTTTCTGGTCAAGAATATGTTCTTCAAGGTCCATCGTGATTCGAATAAGCCGATTTGTCCGTTGATTGAATGCAAATGCAAGTTGTCCTAATTCATTATGATCTATATCATCTAGCGTGTTGAGTGCTAAATAATCATTTCCCGTCTGATTTCTTAGTCTTCGGGCAATTTTCCGAATTGGATTAATAAATAGATTTTTAGTAACATAAAACATGATACACAATCCAGTCACTTCGAGCAATACGATGTACATGGCGATTTCAAGGGTAATGCTGTCAGCCATGCTGTAAAACTTTGAAGTTGGAGTGATTACAACAATTTTCCAGAATGTTTCCGGCACCTTGAATATCATGACATTAACGGGTTCATTTAACAACGGGTCATTATCAAGAAATAATTGTATCGAATTGATTGGGTCAGCACTATAATTTTTATTTCGTGCAGATAACATGGCAGCAATTAACCCAGCTTCTTTTTCATTGATTTGGTTACTTTTACTAAATATTTTTTTAGCAAGTTCACCATTTCCGTTTGTCATCCGGTTGATAAGGCTATCGTTTATATCATCAAGTATTTTCACAATCGGGGTATAGGTGGGTTCTTTTTTCGCTAACTGGGAAGCGTTGATTACATCTACGGCTGTTTTATCATCGCCAGCAACTGTTTTAATAGTGACCCAGGCCGGCCTAGGAAATGTAATGAATTTATTGTTACGATCGACGGAAAAGATATATCCTCCAGTTGATACCGATGCTTTTCTAAAAAAATCGTCCAATCCTTCTAATTTCACGTCAACAGTGGCAACTCCAGATACCTTTCCATTGCGATACATCGGGACGGTACACGTTACCATCGGCTGGTAAGAAAACGGATCCATATATGACTGTGACCAAAAGGAGGTTCCTGGAGGGGAAAAAAGAGAGGGGACATACCATTCACGTTGATGATATCCTAATCCATCAGGGTCATTGTATTCATCAAAATATTTAAGTTCACCGTCATCGGTTCGTCCCCAAAAAAAACTGCGTCGATCAAGGTCAGATGAAAAGGTTCTAGGCTCTGGCCAAATCCCACCCCCAGCTATAAATTTTTCCTGCCCTTCAGCATCTAATAGCTGAGGAATCACTTGTTTAAAGAGCTGTTCATCTTGGGGAAGGGACTCTCCAAGTTTAGCTAAAGACATGGTCATCGATTCAGCCTGAACAATCTGTTTTTGGAGATTTGCAACCATATAATTACCAAGCTGCTCCGCCAGGTCGTATCCCTGATTTAATAATACTGACCGTTCAATAGTAACCAGGATTATAATTGTTGACCCTATAACGGCGAATGCGACTAGTAATTGAATGAGTACAAACCGTACGTGCAGACTCTTTGTCCATTTGCAACGGTATTGATTCGTTTTTGGTCTATTCTGTTCTTGCATTGGAGCTATACACTGAAATTGTACAAATTTAATTTACTTTAACAGATACTGGAATAGACCAAATTATTGGAAGTGATAAATTATATGAAGACTATTTTAATGCAAAAATCAGGGTATATTTAGAATCCATTAGAAAAGGTCTCTCAATTACCACTGAGACTATTTCGGTCCCACCTTAGGGATTTACAGTTTCGATACGATGTTTTCTGCATTAGCATCGAATTCGTTTCAAAAAAGCTAAAACTAGCCTGTTGTCCCGCGACTGCGGAAGTTGAGGCGTATGGCACACATTTCCTGATTGCGATTGCTAAACAAATACCACCAAGATATTTACGTGATCAAATGCAATCCCAAAATGCCCACCGTGCGCTCCCAGCATGGTCGAGATAGCTTTTCTAATAAACTCCATTTAGGGAATTCCTAAAAAAACAAATGCCCACTGCTTTATTACTAATGACAAATTTTCTTCAATAAAATGGTTCTAACCCCAGCTGTAATTCGATTAAGATTAGATAATGTACTTTATAAAAAATATTGTACAATAGTTAGCTCGGTATTCTCACAAACTTTGTGGTAAGAAAACCGGCTTAGGCGCCTCGTTTGGTGCGTTTGAAAAAAGTTTGAAGGGATACTTAGTCGACTATGCCAACCAAGTTATCGCTACCGTCTACACCAATGATAAATCAAAAATAGAACAGGTAACCAAAAAATCATGGACCTATTTTCAAAGTGCACACCTACATGCAAATGGGTTGGGGACTATATCCCTGATTTTTGTCATGCTTCTTGCGGTGTTAAAAGCAAACAATTCAGTGAAATCATTAACTGCTACACTGCTTGGGATTGGCTCTTTAGGCTATTCACATTTTTGGCTTTTGGCCCGAATTTCTCACAATATTTCTGCTACAAAAGAGTATACCACCTAAATTCAAAGGCTCAACTTGTCTCGCAATTCTGCTCAGCAGAACTCAACACACTGTCATCCGCTCGTCTACCTCAAACCATTGAATATAGGCAATCTAAGCTTTCTCATCACAAAGTTTGTGCGAAATTCGGGCTAGCCTGCATTATGCATAAACTTTCTATTACAAGTCATCATATCACATAATATCAACGAGTTGTGAAGTTATTCGAGTTCGAAAGAGTTTCCACCACGGCGGATTTTCAACACTATTTCTGCACGCGAATGAAATTCATAACTCACTGATCTCACGCAATCTGATGACTCTCACTACAAAAGTTTATGAATAATGCAGGCTAGTGTGGCGTCCCGTAAATAACTTAAATTTGATTGTGTTTATTTCGCCTCCGGGATAGGCAGCGAAAAAGTAATCGTGCCAAAGGTACGGACCTTTTCGCTAACACCAAAAATTGCGGGTTAGATTAGTTCTACCAAATATTCCCCCCTCACGGAGTTGAACAACTTTATCTTCATGGTATTAATCAAATCTTCTTTGTAAAAAATACGCTCAACCAGTTGATTTTTATCAATTAAATCTGCCCTTTTTGTACCTGCAAGCAAACCACAGCAAACAGGCGGAGTAACCCATGTTCCCTCTATTTCTATGGCGATATTTGCAATGCAACTCTCCGTAATTTCCCCATGCTGGTTGTATAAGATTATATCATCAGCGTCTTTGCTACAGCTGATTGCCTGATTATATACATCGCGATTCGTTGTTTTATGAAATAGGAAAACATTATTTTGATGTACAGATTCTTTGGAAATGGAAACTTTGATAACCGATTCCGATTTAGGGTGTAATGATGAGTAGTCAAGTTTAATAGTCCCAAATCGATCCAACAGTAATCGAACCCGTTTTTCTTCTTCCCATTTTTCAGCTTTGCCAAACAAAATCTCCTGAATATCTAAAACGTCAATCTTAAATCCAAAAAACAAGGCAGATTTTTTCATTCTACGCAAATGTGGATCCAATAAATAGTATCCATGTTCAGGGTGGAATCTCATTGTTTCAAGTAGTTTAAATGACATAAATGAAAGATAAAAATTTTGAACTATCTATTTCTAAGGTTATTTGGAACCCATTTGTAACGCACTTAAATCCACTGAATCTCATTAGGAGCTGTCCATAAATAAGTTGAATATATTCATGCTCAGATTTGGTTTAGAGTTTTTCGATCCGATTGAGTGAATCCGCAGGAATGGTAAGCCATTTCGAGAGCCGAGTGCTAACGAGACTGGTTCCCGAATGGGAACAACAAAGTGGTCAATTTGTGGTCGAGGATCGGATAACTAAGAGCCGACGATGAGATGCGAAATGTACGATTTATTTATAGATAGCTCCTTAATCGTTTTTTATAAGAATTGTTACGGTCGCACTTTTGGAGTCATTGTCACCATCGTTTATTCTAAAAACAAATTTATCTTTACCTACGGCATCATGATTTGGTGAATATTTGTAAGTCCCCTGTATAATATCAAGTTTTACATTTCCTTTTGAAGGCAAATCAACGATCGAAAATGTTAAAGAATTTCCTTCAGGATCTTTGCCTTCAAGAATACTAGATGCTGCCATATTTTTATACGTTTCAATATTTGTATCAAATGCAATTGGTGGTTTGTTACCAGCTCGAACCTTGCGTCTAACAATAATCGGATGTTCCTCGAATATTGGTTTGCTTATAATATTAAAGCTGGTTTTTCCGAACGCTTGACCATCAAATATCGTCAATAAAATTCGCACATTTGTTTCGTTACATATTAATGGATTTAGGCTAATGGTTCCGCCAACAACATCATTTTCGTCATCATCAAAAGCGATAATTATGTAGTCTTCAGGTAAAATATCTTCATGTGAACTCGTCGCCGTAACAACGACAGACTGTTCATCTTCATCTCCTCCTCCTCCTTCATCGGCCGAAAATTGAATGATTTTATTTTCATGTGAATCCTCACAAAAGACATCATTTATGGGGAAAATGGATGGGGGATCGTTAATCGGATTAACGATAATTTTACAGTAGGCAATATCTGAAAAATCTGTGCCGTCACCAACTTTAAATGAAAAGGAATCTTCTCCAGCCCAATCAGCATCGGGTTTGTAAAAAAATGATCCCGAATCAGCGTTGGTCAATTGTAGTTGACCATGTAAAACACCAGAAACGACAGAAAACGTCAATGGATCCTCATCTTCGTCAGTGGCACTTAACACACCCGACATCTCACTATCTTCAGCAACCTCGACATTGAGATTTTTTGCCTTTGGTTTGTGTTGAGAATCAGATATATAGAGATCAAATGATTTTTTTACAAAATCTTGACCATCATGAACTGTAACCGATATGGTGACTTTACCAATAACATCCTTTTGAGGCGTTAAATATAAAACCGCATGATCTGCATCCTGATCATTATCCTCAAAATCCAGTCGCATCCCTTCATCAGAAATGAGTGAAGGATCTGAACTTGCAACTGAAATGTTCAATATTTGATTATCTTCATCCGGGCCACCGCCTTCATCAACAAGAAAACGAATGGAATTAACAGCTTGATTTTTTATTGTTCTTTGATTTTCAATTTTCGATATCGTCGGTGGATCATTGACTGGCTTTACATTAACGGAAAACGTTTGACTTACAGTGCTGCTTCCTCCTTTCGTTCGAAGAGAAATAAAAGACGCCCCAACCTTATTCTCTGCTGGATAAATATTAATCATACCTCTAAGTTGCTCATGGGCGTCCCTGTTCATTTTTACAACTATATTATCTTCCGATATTAATTCCTTATTTGAACTTTTTGCAAAAACAGTAAAACTCATATGAGGATTAAGTTTATTGTCTCTTAAATCAATGGTGAATGGAATATTTTCAAGCTTACTATCTTCATCTACGACTAGATCACCGATCATTGAAATCAACGATTTATCATTAATTGGATTTATCTCAATCATAACAGAGGCGATATTTGAATCAGATTTCAAATCGGATGCCTTAAACGAAAAACTGTCTTTTCCGCTTTTGTCTGCAAACGGCGTATACCAAATTTTGTTTGAAATATTGCTGTCAAATTCAACTTGCCCAAGACGGGGTGCATCTACTATTGAAAAGCTGAGTGTATCACCTTCAACGTCTTCAACCTTTAATACAACATAAACTTTCTGATCTTCCACAGTAACAATTTCGCTATCAAATGCTATCGGCGCATCATTTTCAGACGTTACCATCAATGAAAAACTTGAATTGATGGTTGCAATGCCATCATTAACTTGCAGATTAATCGTTAATTCTCCATACTTATTGGTACCGGGTGTAATATCTAATATAGCCAGAGGCGCATCGTCTTTGGTATCTCTAAATAGAACGTTTATGTTTTCGTCAGAAACAATTTCCTGATCTGAACTGGTTGCCTTGATATTTAAGATTTGGGTGTCTTCATCGGCACCGCCACCTTCATCAATTTCAAACTTTAGTCCCGTTAAGATCTGATCCTCGCTGATTTTTTGATCAGATATCTGAGATAGGGTTGGTTTATCATTTATACCTGTGATGCTGATATCAATCGTACCAATACGTGAGTCATCAGTTCCGTCATTCACCTTAAATTCGAATTTATCAATTCCATTCCAATGCGGATTTGGTATGTAAAGAAAATCATTTTCTTTTGAATTCATCACGGTAACACGTCCAAATTGAGGCTGACTGACAACCAGATAAGTAAGTGACTCACTATCGATATCAGATGCCATAAATTTATGGGTAATATTCGAATCCTCGCTGCCGCTTATTCGACCATCTTCGATCAAAGGCGGGTCATTAACCGGTACAATGACGAGTTCAAAACGTTCGGTATAGGTACCAAAGCCATCATCAGCGACCAGTTCAATCGTCGATGTTCCATGCGAATCCGGTACTGGTTTTACGGATAAAAATCCCTTCCCGGAATTTTTTTCATCATCCTGAAAATTAATTGTCATATTTTCATTGGGCAAAATTTCCTGGTTAGAACTTGTTGTTGTGATTTTTAGAATTTGATAGTCTTCATCCGCACCGCCTCCCTCATCTGCCGAAAAGTTAATTGCCTTTAATCGCGTATCTTCGCTAATTTGCTGATCCTTAATTTCCGAGATTAATGGAAGATCATTAACAGCTTGAACATTAACGTTGAAGGACGTTTCAATCTCGTTTGTTCCATCATTGATCCACAAAGACACAATTGCTTCTCCAGCTAAATTTTGGATTACGTCAAGATCAATTTGACCACCCTCAGCATCTCTTTCAGCATCATTGAATATTATTTTGATATTCTTATCGGGCAGCAATTTTTTATTCGAACTTTTTGCAGTAATCGCAACACTCTGTTTATCTTCATCGCGCCCTCCACCCTCATCAACACTAAATTCAATTAAATCAATCGTTTTTCCTTCGGAGATGTTCTGGTCACTAATATTGGAAATAATAGGAAGATCGTTAACAGGTAATACAGTGACATCAAATGATTGACTCACATTGTTACCGTCCAACGTTGCAGTTATTTCTATTTTACTTTTTCCAGATTGATTCTCAACTGGGTATATATTTATCGATCCGTTTTTCACTTTTTCATCAGCGCCTTCTAAAAGGTTGATCTTGATACTATCATTGGCAATGATCCGGGTATTTGAGCTAGTTGCAAAAACGACAATATTATTTGCGAGCTCATCGGCACCTCCCTCGACATGAACACTAAAGGGTATTGTTTGGATGGGTGAGTCTTCATCGGATACGATGTCTTGTATAGATGAAATTGAGATTTCATCCACCACGGCATTGATTTTAATTTTTATTTTGCCGAGGTTTGACTTTAAACTCTTGTCGGAGGCAACGTAAGTGAACTCATCATCTCCATTTATATTGGGATGGGGTGTATATTCAAATACACCAGCCGAACCGTCCAAAATCTTAACCTTCCCTTTTTGGGGTAATTCTACCAAACCAAATATCAACGGATCATTATCAGGATCAATTCCCCTAAATTTATGTTTAATACTTTGATCTTCGTTGGTAACGACGTTATCATCAAATACTTTTGGCACATCATTAACTGGATTAACCTTTACCGAAAAATCCAATTTTGTCGAATCGATTCCATCGAAAGCGGTAAGACTAATTCGTGCACTGCCTGATTTATTTGAAACCGGTGTGATTGATAGTGTGCCTGGTTTTGCATTGTCTGTACCATCTGTAAAATCTACGATGATGTTTGTCGTCGGTAGCAAAATTAAATTGTCGGATGTGACCTCAAGTGCTAGTCGCTGGTGATCTTCGTCCTGACCACCTCCCTCATCGACTGAAAAATGTACAGTTACGGGCTCACTGTTTTCATTAATTTCAATGTCGTCAATAGCCGAAATTATGGGTGGATCATTAACAGATGCGACTGAGACAACAAAAGAATGTTGCACTGAATCAAATCCATCATCAGCAATAATCATTATAGTCGAGACGCCAGATTCACCTGGGATAGGTTGTATTGTGATAACTCCCTTATCAGCATCGTCACTGGTATCATCGAATTGTAATTTAATAGACTCATTTGGAATTAAGTCTCTATTCGAACTTACTATCCTTAAACCAACGATTTGAGAATCTTCGGAAATTCCCCCTCCTTCATCAACGAATAGTTCAATATTGCGAATTGCCGTTCCTTCAACAGTACTTTGATCATCTATTTTTGTTAGTTCAGGGACATCATTTACAGCGAGAACCTCGACAGGAAATTGCGTCTCAATGGACTGGCCTCCGTCGTCAACAATCAACGTTATTGTAGTTGTACCGGACATATCAGGTACTGGTGTGATGGATATGGTTCCCTTATTCGCATCACCTTCATTATCAAAAAAATCAATTATTATATTTGATTCATTGATAAGCTCAGGATTACCACTCTTTGCATTAATGGAAACGATTTGAACATTCTCATCATCTCCCCCACCCTCATCTACATCAAACTCAAGATTTTTGATGGTGTCATCCTCATTTATTTTTTGTGAGCCTATAGCCGATATAGTTGGAGCATCATTAATCCCGCTTATATTGATTATAACTTCACTAGCTTTTGAATCCACCTGCCCATCAGAGACTGCGAAGGTAAATTTAGTAGTTCCAATCCAGTGCAATGATGGGACATATTCAAAGCTTCCGGTCTTTTTATTAGTAAGTCTTAGTGTCCCATAAGCAGGACTGTCAATAATAGTAAACATTAATTCGTCATCATCCGGATCATGCGCAATCAAATTCCCCGAAACAATTTGATCCTCAACAGTATCAAATATACCATCTAAAACAACGGGTGATTCATTTATCGATTTTACCGTTAATTTAAAGGATTCCTTAACACTTTCCATACCATCATCAATGGTAAGAGTAATGTTTGTTTCGCCCGAACGATTTTTGATTGGAGTAATAGTTAAAGTCCCACTATTTGCATCACTTTTATCATCATGAAAATCAATTTCTATATCTGCTGTAGATACCAATTCAGAATTTGAACTCTCTGCTAATAACTTGAGCACCTGGACATCCTCGTCTGTGCCTCCCCCTTCGTCGACAAGAAATTTAATCGGGCCGACTACTCCACCTTCGTTTATTTCCTGATTTACCAGTTGCGATACTGTTGGCGGATCATTAACAGCTTCTACCGATAAATTGAAGGATTGATTGACTGAATCGATTCCATCAGACACTTTTATTGTTATCTTTGTATTGCCCGATTCGCCCGCTGCCGGGAGAAGTTCAAGGTAGCCTTTTTCTGCATCTGAGACATCATCGTTAAAATACAATTTTATCAAATTATTTGGTAGTAACCTTTTATTTGAACTATCTACACTGATGGAAATGACCTGACTATCTTCGGATTCACTACCACCTTCATCAACGAAAATTTCAATTTTTTTCATCTTACCTTCCGACATACTTTGGCTACTTATTGTGGAGATTTCAGGAAGATCATTAATCGCCTTTACTTCAATGATCACAGGCATGCTTTTTGAATCGTGTTCTCCATCACTAGTTTGGTAACTAAACTGAGTTTTTCCTACCCAATTTGGTTCAGGAGTATATTCAAAATCACCAGACAAAACATCAGTTAATTTCACATCACCTATACTCGGGTTTTCAACTATTTTATATCCAAAATAATCTCCATCAGCATCAACACCGTTCAATTTTGCAAACAATGTCTCATCCTCATTTACAGTGAAATTATCTTTGAATGCTTCAGGTAAGTCATTGATAGAATGTACAGTTAATTCAAATTGTTTCTCAATCAGTGCTGTCCCATCCGTTACCGCCAAAGTTATTATTGATTTTCCAAATTTATTTAACACAGGTGTAATTTTTAATTTTCCTCCATCAGCATCGGTTTCATTATCCGAAAAACTTATATGTATATTTTCTTTTGGTACAAGCACATCATTCGAACTCTTTGCAGTTACTTTGAGAATTTGACGATCTTCATCACTTCCGCCACCTTCATCAACGGTAAATATAAAATTTTCGAGTATACCATCTTCGCCAATTTCCCCTACTTCATTACATGAAAGCAAAGGTGGATCATTAATACTCGAAATATTGATCGATACATCCACAACATTGGAATCACTAGTGCCATCATTAACTTTGTAACTGAATTTATCATTCCCGGCCCAATCGGCCACTGGAGTATAGTTAAACCTACCCGATTTGCTATCCGTCAATTTTAATTCACCGCGCTTGGGTAAATCTTTGAGGATATATGTCAAACCATCTCCTTCAATGTCGGTGGCTTCCAATCGGCCTGAAACGTTGGTATCTTCCATTGTCTTGAATTCGCCTGCTGATGCAATTGGCGGGTCGTTCACTGGCCGTACATCCAACCTAAAGGATTCTGTTACACTTTCGGTACCATCATCTACCGTCACTGTTATTGTCGCTTCACCCGACTCATTCTTAACGGGACGTAACGAAAGAATTCCGCTACCGGCATCAGATTCATCATCACGGAAATTGATCTTAATGTCAGCACTAGAAACTAAATCAGGATTAGAACTGGCAGCAGATATCTTGAGAACCTGGGCGTCTTCATCAGCACCGCCACCTTCATCAACCGTGAATGGGATCGAATCAATCCAACTATCTTCATCAAGTTCCTGATCCGAGATCTCAGACACGGTCGGCGGGTCGTTGACCGAGCCAACAGACAGAGTAAACGACGCATCAACGGTATCAACTCCATCGGATACCGT
>JAJFLO010000108.1 GCA_021772675.1 Verrucomicrobiota bacterium
AATTTCCGGCCGGAAACGGAGCTGATGGCCAGTTGGTGCCTAATCGCAAGATAATCTGAAGAACCTTCATAATGGAGCAAGCAAATGACGGGAGTTGAGAAACTTACTGGTGCAACTTCATATCTCGAGAAACACTGGAAATCCATCGATTGGAAAAAGATGCAATCTGAGGTAAGACGGCTACAGATGGGTATTGCGAAGGCGGTCACAGAGAAAAAGTGGAATAAAGTCAAATCGCTACAATGGATTTTGACACACTCAGTCTCTGTTAAATTGTTAGCAGTGCGAAGAGTTACATCCCGAAAAGGTGCACGCACCCCGGGAGTCGATGGAATTATTTGGAATACACCAGCCAAAAAGATGCGGGCAGTCTTGGCGCTCAAAAGGCGTGGTTACAAGGCATTGCCACTGCGGCGGGTTCTCATTCGGAAGCGAAATGGAAAATTTCGTCCGCTTGGGATTCCATGTTTGTCGGACAGAGCAATGCAGGCATTGTACTTGCTCAGTCTGGAACCCGTATCCGAAACACTTGCAGACCCAAATTCATATGGGTTCCGCATGTATCGGGCATGCAGAGATGCAATCGCCCAATGTTTCTGTGCTTTGACGAAAAAGACCTCGTCAAAGTGGATACTCGAAGCCGATATTAAAGCATGTTTTGACTGGATAAACCATGATTGGCTGTTGGCGAACATCCCAATGGACAATCAAATTCTACGGCAGTGCCTCAAATGTGGTTTTGTACAAAACAGAAAACTGTTCCCCACAACAGATGGCACGCCACAGGGCGGAGTTGCTTCACCGACCTTGGCCAATATGACTCTCGACGGACTGGAAAAAGTAATTAAAGCAGCTTCCAGCCGAAAACACAAGGTAAACTTTGTCAGATACGCCGATGACTTTATTGTCACCGCATCGACTAAAGAACACCTTGAAGCAGTCATATTGCCTGCCATCAAAGCGTTTCTCTCGGAAAGAGGATTAACAATCTCTGACGAAAAAACGCGAATTGTGCACATCGAACAGGGATTTGACTTTCTGGGTCAAAATGTTCGGAAATACAAGAACACGCTGATTATTAAACCGGCGAAAGATAATTTACAAGCTTTCAAAGAAAAAGTGAAGTCGATCATAAAGCAAGGTCGAGGCTGGAAAGCGGAGTCACTAATTGATAAACTCAACCCGGTCATCCGTGGATGGGCTAATTACCACCGCAATATTCAGTCTTACCAAGCGTTCTGCGAAATTCATGACATCATTAACAATGCACTGTTCAAATGGGCGAAAAGGGGGCACTCCAATAAAACCCAAAAATGGATTCGTTAACGATTCTTCGGACGGTCTACAAAGGGCCGGTTTTCCTGTATGATCGATACCAAAACAGAAAAACCAGAGGTACTGGAATTACTCTCACCATGCGACATACCGATAGTCAGGTATATTAAGATTAAGGGGCATAGCAACCCTTTTGATCCCCAATACTTGGACTACTTCGACATGCGACGCAAGGCGAAAAACTATCTCTCGCTTGTATCTAACACTTCGATCAATATAAAAGAAACTTGGTTTCGGGGTAGAATTGAGCACTTGACATCTGCCGCTGAACACTGACACCCGAAACCTAACAAAACCCCTTAAGTTTCAAGAGACCAAACAACTAGCCATTAATTTCTATCTCCTCAATGGGTAATACACACGTTTTAGATAAACCTTCTTCTATGGGAAAACAGCTTTCTAAAAATGGATTTACTTCGTGCGCAATCGGTTGGAGTAAAGAAGATGAGAAAGAAATTCGATTAGTGATCACGTCATATTTAACACCAATTTTTCATCAACCTGTAGTTCCTGAAGGATGGCCCCTATATTCTTTAATGCTGAAATATGTCCTTTTTTAAGGTTTATAGCTTTCTTTTGCTTTTCAATAAGGTGATCTGACAATCGAATTGCCTCAATTTTAAGAATCCATTTTTCAATATTTTGAATTGCGATATCTATATCATTAGATAATAATTTTAAATTAGTAAGTACCCAATCCCAGTGAAGAATTTCCAATTCTTCAATAAAAATTTCTTTTTGTTCATTGGAATTCGATTCACAATATTTCTCAATGAAGTTTTTTAATGAATGAAGCGACGGGCTGCATGTCGCAGCATCATAGAGTAAATCAGTTGTGTTGCTGTTGTCATCATCTTTGATTTCCAACCAGTCTTTGAACCTAATGACATTCGTTGTGCCAGTTTCATTCATAATATTCATCTTTCTGTTTTGAGCCTTATTCAAACATTGATTTGATCGAGCACCGTCCCCCTTTAGACATGAATTCCGTCTGAACAACTTTCCGTAAGGAACTCGCGGGGGTATTCGTGAAGGAATGTAACTAACCCGCATTATTCACAAAGCATCTACTATGAGAACGTATATAAGGACATTTCAGCATCTTACCTTGAATATCGGATCCTGTGTGTCTCAACAGACTGTCCATTCTCTATCCACCGGTAAAATACTGAAATGATACATTCTAAGTCCTCTTGTTTGGAAGTTTGCGAGAAAAGCGGGCTAAACCCCAGGTGAATCGAATGATCATGCATTCCTAATGCGATGGAAATATTCCCTTGCACGAGGTCTTGCTAAAGGAAATGTTCTAATAGCGCCCCATGCTCGCATCATCAAGTGGAATAATGTCGTTGGCATTTTCCACAAGCGATAAACTATGTGCGAGTAATTTTTTATCTCCTCCGTTATTGGTTTCAAAAGCAATATCCTGATTAGCTCCACTAGAACCATTCACATTTACATTGCGTGAAGTCGCTATTAAATCTCTAATTTGGTTTAATATTTCAGGTGTTAGGTCAGAAGATGCAGGTGTAGTTTCTTGATCCTCATAATTCACCAATGTAAATCGTTTCAACATTTCTAGCAGCTGACTAGCCTGCCCTGATAATTCAGTGGCTGCTGCTGCGCATTGTTCTGAACCAGCTGTGTTAGCTTGTGTTGCCTTATCAAGTTCAATGAGCCCTTCATTTATTTGATTGATTCCCAAAGATTGTTCTTTACTTGCGGAGGCAATTTCTCCATTCAGTTCAGTGACCTTGCCAACGCCAACAACAATGTCGCTTAAAGCCTGTGCAGTTTCGTCGGCAAGACTTAATCCTGCCTGTACTTTAGATGCTGATCCCTCTATTAATGCAGTGGTTTCTTTTGCGGCATTAGCACTACGTGCCGCTAAATTGCGAACCTCTTCGGCAACAACAGCAAATCCTTTTCCATGAATACCGGCGCGTGCAGCCTCAACAGCAGCATTTAACGCAAGTAAATTTGTTTGGAACGCTATTTCATCAATAGCCTTAATGATTTTTTGAATATTTTTTGCAGATTCATCAATTTCTGCCATGGCATTAATCATATTCTGCATTAAACCATTACCGTTTTCCGCAACTTCCCTCGCTGAAATTGACAACTGATTTGCCTGATTAGCATTATCCGCATTTTGTTTTACCTGACTTGAAATTTGTGTCATGGATGCGGTTATCTCTTCTAGAGAAGATGCCTGCTCCACAGATCCCTGGCTGATTGATTGGCTAGATTCATTAACTTGTGATGCAGCGACCGACATTTGATTCGCAGCTCCACTGACTTCATTTAATATTTCATTCAGGTTATCCAATGTTTCATTGAGCGATGTTTTTAAAATGTTATGATCACCTTCATAATTTCCTGTGACGTACGACGTTAAATTACCTTTGGAAATATTTTCCAGCTTCCCCCGAATCTCTCCTATTGGAGCGACAATCGCCTCAATCACTTCATTTACTCCCTGGAGCATCGGCTGATAAACCTCATCCATTCTGTCCGCGTCACCCTTTTTTTGTAGATTGCCGCCTTTACAGGCATTGATTAAATCACTGATTTCATCTCGATAGCGTGCGCGCGCATTGTTATCAATCCATTCAACAGCATTGCCTATATGGTTTCCGTCATCATCAAGTAACGCCATTGCATTTAATCCAAATTCTAGCTTTCCTAATTTTATTTCCGTTTTATAGGGCAAATTTTTAGGATCTACCAATAACGCTTCCTGATGCATTGGATTTTTATGAAAATCGTCTATACTGGTTCCAATTAAATTTTCAGGATTAAAATCGGGAAAAACAGTCTGGATATCCTGCTGATACCGGGTTAATAGATCACGGATAGCGGGGTTGAGGTAGGTAATTTTACGATCTGTAGTTACGGTCATCACATTTGTTTCTTCGGATTCAACCAGCGACATTAACATTGCCGCTTTCATAGCACCTTCGCGAGCTTGGGTTACATCTTTCAATTCAAGCGAAATACCGATATAAGTCCCATTTGCGTCGATCATAGGAGATGCGTTTACTTCGAATATAAATGCATCAACTTCACTATCTGTCTGATAAGGTAACTCCTTAAAGTTACTTAGTTTTTCCCGTTGATATTCAGGATTTTCCAGTAGCAGCACAACATCAATGCCCTCAATGTTTTCATGATTAAATTTGGGATATAAAATTCTAAATGCCTCAGCAAACTGCTGCAACAATTTTCTTGCTGCTGGATTAGCATACGTGACAATTAGATTAAGATCTGTCTGAATCATAGCTGATGCAGAACCGTCTACTGCAGAATTGGCCTTGGCGGCAATATCTTGGGCGTTTTTGTTAGCCGAGTCGGCTTCCTTTTTCGCCTGATCCGTTGCATCGATAGCATTATTTAAGGCTTTAGCGACCCGACCAATTTCATCAGAACTTATATTTTTTACTCTTGCTGACATATCACCTTTAGCAAAATTATCAGCAACTGCTTCGGTACGTTGAAGTGGAACTTTTATAGAACGGGTTACAAAATATGAAATAATCGCTGCCAGAGAGATTCCCAATATCATCAATACATATTGCAAGCGAGCTAAATCATCTATCATGTTATTCGAGTCAAAGATTTTTTGCTTTGATGCATTTGCATCTTTTTGCAATAGCAGCATTTGATTTTCTTTCATTTCAAGAAGCATTGTTATCAGTTTTTCTGCCCTGGGTGCTGCTTTAGTTCCCAACCATGAATTCGCAATATTCCATCGGTTACTATTTCGAATCGAGAACATTTTGTCAGGCAAAGGAGTAAACTCTTTTCTTAATCTGGAAAACTCCGTAAAAACCCTTTTTTGGTCCTTAGATAATAAATCGATGGAATTCTTAAGATCATTAAACCGCCGTGTATTTTCTGGCCATAAAGTTTGCGTTACATTATTTTCAAATACCTGATCACCCGTTAACAGAAACGCTCGAATATTAGCCAGGCCCAATCCCAAAGAGCCTCTGATATCAGCCATCATACCTAAAAGAGCCTTTCGTTCCGGAGTTGCCTCCTGAGCAGCTTCAAGGTCGATCATTTTTGTTATTCCTCGCACCATTCCGTTTGCTCTGGGAGCTGCGTCGGTAACAAGAATTTTGGTTGCAGGCTCGTTTTCAATGGTACCCGAAATTGTTTCAATTTCATTTTGTGCATTTTCAAATTCGGTAAGAATTGCTTTAATATTATCCAACAATCTGATGTTTACCGGGTCTGTCCAATTTTGAGAAAAGTTGCTCATTTGAGACAACGCAGGTCTTATTTCTTTGTCCCATGCGTATGCACGTTCATCCTTAAATTTATCTTTGCCTAATATCATCCATCCCCTTAGGCTGGCCAGTGAATGATTTATTCCGCTTATGACTTCAATACCTGCGATTGCTGTTGGCGATCGCAATTCAATCAGCCGATTAGACAATATCTGTGCATCAGCAACATTATTTTTGGTTTTCTTTACCTCCTTAATCGTTACGATTGATGCAATAGCAAGAATCGTTGTAATAAATCCGAACCCCACGTACAATTTTGTTGCAATTTTCATATACCACCTTCAATAAATGTTATAATTTAAATAAAAGAGGATAATCATTATTTACACCGACAGTCATCAGGTTTTCGACAGGTTTCTGTAAAATTGGTGCCTGAAATGAATAACGAATGTCGAAAAAACGACTGCTTGCAGTATAGATGTTATACCCCAATGAATATTACATATATATACCCATGCCTATATTATAAAAAAAATTGATTATTTTTAAGCACTCCTTTTTTTATGAGTTCATATGTGCTGAAGAGAATAAAATTGGTGCACCCACGGAATATTTTTCCAAATTGCCCATTTAGATTCTTGCAAAAAATTCATTTTGTCGTTGCCCCACATGTAATCAAATTAGATTGGAAGATCATATCCCAAATACGGCACATGCGCCGTGAATAATTAGTCAAACTTTGCTGATTGCTGACACTGATGAAAAGAATGACAAGCCCACTTAATGTGGCATTAGCGCCGCATTAAGTGGGCCATGATTTGATAATAGCAAGAATCACAAAAAAAGTGCACTTAGAAAGCAAGGCGGGTGAACTACCTTAGATTCAATCGTTTTGAAAGACGTTGCAATGTTCGACGGTCCATGTCGCACGATTGAGCGGCATGAGACACGTTGCCATTGCTTCTTGTAAGAGCATCAACAATATAATTCTTCTCAAAAAATGTAGTCCAGCTATGTTTAGCTTCGGTATAAGGGATGTCTGCTGACCAAGAGGGAAATTCAAGTTGAGACAAATCATTATTTTTAAATTTCCCAGCCCCTTTACGACGCCAACACGGTTTCTGCAGTGCATAGTAAGCCAGTCCATCATTGAGTAATTGCACCAATTCTGTCACGTCCCAGGGTTTTTCGACAAATTTATAAATTTGCGCTTCATTTATCGTTTTAATTGCCAAATTAATGTCTGAATAAGCCGTGACCATAATTCGAACAATTTCAGGATTGAGTTGATAGGTCTTCTGGAGAAGTTGCAAACCTGTTTCTCCCGGCATACGTTGATCAGCCATAATGATCGCAATTTCATTACTTTTCTCTTTAACCAGTTTATATCCTTCCGTTGCATTAGTCGCAGTATATATTTGATATTGATCATTCAATAAACGTTGAAAATATTTAAGTGACCGCGATTCATCATCAACGTATAAAATGGCGTGTTTCATCTGCATTATATCCTTTCATTACTTCGATTTATGTAATTGTCGAGCTTGGAAGTTTTGCGCAATTAATATGTCGCAGGGGCAAGAGAATAGGAACTTCTGCGCCCCACAATGACATAGCTCAAAGGTGATTTGTATTCAAATATTAAATTATTAGGGGAAAAGACTGTTTTCAATTTTCGAATCCTTGCATACTTCATTCGATTGATAAATTTTAAACATAAAAAACCGCAAAAAATTGAGCAAAACAGACACTAAATGCAATTGATGCATTTGAATTAATTAGCGCATTTGATGCTAATATATTATTTCGCGAATCTCACGTTGCAAATTTTTATTGGAAAATATTGATGCTTTTTTATGACAGAAGAAAAAAACTGAATTGTATACCGACAGCAATCAGGATTTCGACAGGTTTCAGTAAAATTATTGCCTGAAATGAATAACGAATGTCGAAAAACCTACTGCTTGCAGTATAGATATTATTTCCCAAATCCGGAAACCTATGATATTATGTTTCAATTAACATTTAGCCTGAATAATTCATTAGTATTCTGCTGCGAGCCCTAATCTCTGCTCAAATAAGCCGATTAACTCAATTTTACATCTCGGTGAATGAAAATTCACTTTCACTGTGAAATTTTCTCTAATCAATTTATTATGAGCGAGTTAAGTGCTCTCGCGACGAATCGCATGAATTAATCAGGTTAGAACCTCTTGATATATAACGAATGAATTGATAATTTTCATTTGGACAAAAAAATGGATTACAACGTATAATGACACTACGCAAAATTGGAAAAATACTTCGAGGAGAAACAACCCCATTTCAATTGATGGCTGCCGCAGTAGTAGCGTCAATCCTGGGATTCATGCCCGGATTTATTCAGGCACCTGGAATAATAGTTTTTCTATTCATTATATTGATTATTACCAATGCAAACCTTGGTGTTGCTGTAATGATTAGCGTAGTGGCAAAGCTAGTTTCACTAGCGTCAATACCGATATCGTATAGGATTGGTTACGCATTGGTTCATGGACCATTCGAGTCTATTATTGAAATCCTGGTGAATGCTCCAGTCCTTGCATTTGGTGGATTCGAATATTACACCACAACCGGTGGTTTCGTTTTGGGGTTATTATTTGGCGTTGGATCTGGATTGATTTTGGTAAAAATCATTGGCTTATATCGCCATAAAATGGCGACATTAGAAGAAACATCGGAACAATTTAATGTATGGAATCAAAAAGGTTGGGTAAAATTTTTGAAATTGATCCTCATCGGCGGACGAGGATCAAAACAGGATTACCAGCAATTAACCTCACGAAAAATAGGAAACCCCATCAGACCTTTGGGAGTTGTATTCATTATTTTATTGATGTTTGTTTCAATTTTGATCTGCTTAATTTCAGACAATTACATCCTTTCTGCAGCAATTCGTTGTGGATTGGAATCCATTAATGAAGCCACAGTGGATATTGACCAGGTCGATACCAATTTTAAGCAGGGAAAATTAGTATTAACATCCCTGGCGTTTACCGACCCGAATCAGCTGGATACTGATTTATTTCGTGCGGATAAACTTAAAGCAGACATCAATATCAGAAATCTGCTGCGTAAACGAATTGTTATAGATAAAATTGTTGTGAAAAATGCGCAAAGTGGCAGCAAGAGGAAATATCCAGGTCACAGAATTAAACCGTATAATCCAAAAATTCGAGACGAGCCTGAACCAACCCATAAAAAATCTGAACTTTCAATTGATAATTATATCGAGAATGCGGCATTATGGAAAAAACGTCTGGAGATTGTTGAGCCTTGGTTAGAGCATCTGTCTCGTATAAAATCAGGTGATGAGAATGATTCTGATGATTTGTCCTCACGTAATGCAACTGATGACACATTAAAATTAAAACCCTATATTTCCGCAAAAGCAGAAGGCCTAATTCAGAAACAGCCGTTTGTCTTGATTTCAGACATTGAGTTAAATGCCGTAAAATGTGCGTGGTTAAATGATCAAACGCTAAATATAAATATGAAAAACCTTTCCAGTCAACCCTGGTTAGTGCCAACGCCGTTTTCCATGTCTGCATCATCTAGTGACAAATTGTTTCAGTTTAACATAAAAGTGAATGGCGCCAAACCATACGGTGGTGAATTTAATTTTAATCTCAGCAACATACCCACCAGTTCGATTAGAAGCAGATTAAAACTTAAAAAAGCCACATCAATATCCAACGGAGCAATTGACATTGAGGCAAAAGGATCATGGCTGGCTGGTAAGACAATTATAGTAGATCTCCCTATCACAGTAACGATAAACGAGGTGGACATTGCACTTGTCAAAGACAATCCCGTCCATGTCTCAACACTATTATTCCCCATCACGATAACCGGTCCAATAAAACATCCGCAGATTAAAGTAGATCACAAGCAATTGACATCAGCTATTTTAAAGTCAGGAACCAAAGCCGTCAAAAAAGAAGTAAAACGAAAATTGATGGATAAATTAAACGAAACGTTAAAGGATAAATTTCCGGGATTTTGAAATAAAAATTTCATCAATGGCTCTTAGCCTGGATTATTCATAAATTTTCTATTACGAATAGTCATATTCCATAATACCAACGAGTTATAAAGTTCTTTGGGTTCGAAATAGTTCACTATTCCTGTACACGGATAAAAATCATAACTCATTGATCTCACACAATCCAATGACTCTCACTACGAAAGTTTATGAATTGTTCAGGTTAGTAGTTATTTTAATGCGATGTGTTTTTTAACGTGGGGAATTCATATATGTCGGAAAGTAAAGAAATAACGTTTCATGCCACACCTCGTCCCGGGATACGGTATTTAGCTCGGACATTCGATATAATGATCGATTTTCTGTTACTGGTTGGATTATATACATTTCCTTTTCAATCGCTGATTTTTGAAAATAATTTTTTCATTTTATTCTCAATATTCCTACTACTTACCACTCCGCTCATACTTGAAGCATGGTTCCACTCAAAATTTGGAGCTACACCAGGAAAATGGATTTTTTGTACTAAGGTAGCTAGTGAAAGTGGCAAAAAATTGAGATTTGTTCAGGCTTTTAACCGAATGTGTTGTATGTGGGTAAATGGATTTGGATTAGTTATATTAAACATTAGTTCATAGAGTCACTGGTTATCATATATGGAATTAGTTCATCGGGGAAAAACTCACTGGGATATAGTCTGTAATTCTTGCGTTGTGCATCGAAAAATTAAAATGATGCGGTGTTTTTTGATCGCGGGGCTATCTATTTTATTCGGTTTTACTTACGTTCGATTTGTTTCCTGATGGTAGTAATTCGGAACCTCGTGAAACCGAAAAACGCTATAGTCGCAGGGGAGACAAATAGTTATAAACTGCGAAGACGCCAAAAAGGATTTAGGGCTCACAAATAAATAACTTGGATAATTTCGCGCTCAGATTTATGTCAGGTTTGGGCGATCTGAATGGCCAAAAGCAGCAGGAATATTGCACTATTTCAATGTTTTTCGTCATTTGGATCGGACATAGATGACGTGAAGATAAGATGCGAAAAATCCAA
>JAJFLO010000109.1 GCA_021772675.1 Verrucomicrobiota bacterium
TTCAAAGAAGCGACTATCAAGGCCTCCGATTCTCGGTCTTGGTTAATAAATTAGGAAACTTGGGTTCCGGTGTTGCGGAGTTATATTACAAGTACCATCCACCGGCAGTGTAAACCGATCGAGCACTGGTGCTTTTTTTAAGCCCGCAAAGAAGCGTGGTTCCGGATGTCCGTGATTAATTCACTGGTGGCGCTGATATTGACAGCGACCCCGCAGAGAAGACTGCTAATTATCCTTCACCATCCGGGCCGGTATTTTTTTATTAACCCTGCCACACCTGGAGGTCCCAATGGTAGTTCAAGTACAAAATAATGTGTCTAAGTTGTCACCTCAAGCCCAAAAGGCTGGGAAAGAATCAAAATCAAAAATGAATAAATCCAATCGTTTTCGGCAAAAAACCTTGAAAGTTCTCAAGGGACAGACTGATAATTTTGATGTTATCAATCCCAATGCTGCGGGTATTGATGTTGGCTCTGAAGAAATGTTTGTTGCCGTTCCGGCTGATCGAGATTCCAAATCGGTTCGCATGTTTTGTTCATACACCGAAGATTTACATAGTTTGACCGATTGGCTTATCCAATGTAATATTACGACTGTGGCAATGGAATCAACAGGAGTTTATTGGATCCCGTTGTTTCAAATTCTGGAATCCCGGGGGATTCAGGTCTGTTTAGTCAATGCCCGTCATGTCAAGAATCTACCTGGACGCAAAACCGACGTTTGTGATTGTCGCTGGTCACAAAAGCTCCATACCTATGGACTTTTAGCTGCATCATTCCGCCCGCCGGATGAGATCTGTGTATTGCGCAGTTTTATTCGTCAGCGAGAAACACACATTGCAGACACGACCCGTCATGTGCAGCATATGCAAAAGGCATTGACTCAAATGAATGTGTTAGTCCATAAAGCGGTTTCTGACATCACTGGCAAAACCGGAATGGCAATTATTAAAGCAATCCTTGATGGCCAAAGAAATCCCCTTGTCCTTGCCTCACACCGTGACCGTCGCTGTAAAAAAGACGAAACGGAAATCGCCAAAGCATTGACCGGTGACTTTCGGCCAGAACACCTCTTCGTGTTAAAGCAGTCTTATCAATCATGGTGTCACACCCGTGATCAAATGTGGGAACTGGACCACGAGATTGAAACAATATTGGGGACATTCGAGTGTCAGACCCA
The DNA here is from genome assembly GCA_021772675.1 of Verrucomicrobiota bacterium. Lineage (GTDB taxonomy): Bacteria > Verrucomicrobiota > Lentisphaeria > JABSQK01 > JAJFLO01 > JAJFLO01. The sequence goes on from JAJFLO010000109.1 coordinate 1,180, forward strand.
CGAAACATTAAAAACGAAGCGATCGAACCCCAGGCAGAACGAAGTTGATTTTGACCTGGCCAATTATCTTTATCAAATGACCGGTGTTGATCTTAACAAGGTCTATGGTATTAGCTCTCTGACAACGCTGACTAGTGTCAGTGAAGTCGGCATTGACCTTAGCGCCTGGCGAACTTCACGTCATTTTTGTTCCTGGCTTGGGTTATGCCCAAATAACAAAATTTCCGGAAGGAAAATATTGAGCGTACAAACCCGAAAAGTGGCCAGTCGCGTCGCCAAGGCATTACGTCTTGCGGCGAAAAGTCTACAGCGAAGTCAAAACTCAATCGGTGCTTTTTTTCGACGAATGTCATTTAAACTGGGTTATCAAGCAGCAGTAACAGCAGTGGCTCATAAGTTAGCAAGAATAATTTATGCTATGTTAAAATACAAACGGAAATTTGATCCGATGATTCTTGACATAAAACATGAATATAATGAAGCAAAAAAGTTACAATCAATTACAAAAATGGTAAAGAATATGGGCTATAAACCTGTCCCGGTTGAGCCCAAAAATATTTAAGTTTCAAAGAGGCACAGCTCAAATTACAGAGCAGGAAATTCAAACCATACACGGGCTGGTCATGGAAGGAAAGGAACGACCCACGCCATACCGGGATGGCCAAAATGTTATTAAAGATAACAGCAGTAACGCAATTGTTTATATGCCACCTGAGGCTAAAGATGTACCGGATCTCATTGGTGCTCTAGTAATCTGGATTAATCACGAAGTGGGGAACTTAGAATTACCAGCCCCGATCTTGCAGCAATTGCTCACTACCAATTTGCTACTATTCACCCTTATTACGATGGAAATGCGACTACTAACGAATCTCGTATTGCACAAGACTAACTATGGGTTAAAAGGAGTCGATTCGCTTGAAGAATACTATGCGCGTAGTTTGCCGGCATATTATCAGGCATTAACAATCGGTGGCTCTCATAATTACTACTTAGGCCGTGAGGGAGCTGATATCACTGATTGGGTTATGTATTTTTGTGTTGGTATGGCTGATGCTTTTGCGAATATATGTGTAAAGGCTACAGAGGCTGCAGATAAAGAAAATGTAGATAATAATACGCTTGTGCGTGAGCTGGATCAACGGCAGAAACGGGTACTGATTTTATTTGTAGACGCTAAATACATTACGACGCAGCAAGTTGCAGATCTATTAGGAATTCACCGGCGTACAGCATTGAATCTATGCAAGAGGTGGGTGGTGGAATCGTTTATAATTCAGCATGGCAAATCTAATAAATCTCGAAAATATGAACTGGGAGTAGACTGGTTAAAATTGTTGTAATAAATCTGACATCCCATCTAGATTTACTAAATAATTCATTTGCAAGTGATCCAAATTGCAAATAAGATTATATTTGATTTTAATAAAACATAATGATTAGTATTTTATCGATCGTGCACCGACAAAGAGGGCTGAAACAAAATAGTAGAGGGATGCCAGTGCATGATCGATAAAATACTGTTGAACTAAGCCGAATGTCGGTATTGGCAGTAATCTTGATAATCGGCT
>JAJFLO010000110.1 GCA_021772675.1 Verrucomicrobiota bacterium
GCCAATGCCTTCTTGTAATGAGAAGGATATGCTGAAGTCCGACAGGTGCCTGATCGCGAAAAAGTCGGAAGATCCAGTTAACGGAGGAAGGCGAATGACGGTAGCGAGTAATCGCTTACTGGCGCATCTCCACATTGTAACTGGCTATCGATGAGTCTTGCGAAGGTAGTTCGTCGTTTTGCATTGTAGATTTTGCTAATTCTAATTGCTCTTCATACATGGAACTGCGATATAGCAAACAATACCTTGCAATTGGAATTACCGGTCTCCCTTAAAACTGAGGCTTACAGGGGCTTGAGCCGTACGATTGGAAACTTTCTTATACGGTTCTTAGGGGGCAACGGGGCGAGAGCCCCCGCTCCACCCGGACATTTAGAAAATTTTGTTGCACTAATTGCGTCCGTGATTTAGCGACATACCATTCACCAATGTAAAAGCCTCTTGTTGGTTGCTCAGGTTGCAACAAAATATCGCGATGTTGTGATTGCCGATTTCAACAATGTGCTGTTGGGGATGATCGCTATGTGAAGATATGAGGTTTGTGAAAGTCTGGAGACGTGTAGATGACAAAAACGACAAGATTAACTTTTTTCTTTTGTTTATTTTTTGGGGGGCAGTGCAATAAATTCCCTCATTTGTTCTGAAGTATCGAGGATACCGTATTGAATCAAGCAACGATGAAAAATAATACCTGCAGAGTCGAAGTCTTCCCCAAAGCGGTTAGTGATTTGAGTTCTCGGATTCGTAATATCACGCTATTACACATTGGTGGTACTGTGGCGGTATTTTTAGCGACCATTGCAGGCTATGTTCGTATTCAAGAAGTAATTGAGAAATGCGACGAATACTCTGAATTCCTCCCAAATAAGCTTGATTACATTGCCCCTCTTCAGCGATCTTGGGAATATGATGGTGGAGTCATTTATTCTACAGGAGAGACTTATTTGACCGAAACCCTGTCGAAAGTAGCAACTTTGTTAGTTATCGAGACTTTATTTGTTAGTGATACACAGCTAAGAAATCAAGACAACCCGGAATTTGATAATACGACCGCCGAAAAAACTTTTACGGAGATTGGTGATTTTGCCAAACGGGTTAACCGATTGCGTCAAGCATTGGTGAGACTTAAAGCCGCGGTCGAACAGGGACGTGATATAAAGAAACTATCAGTTTCACAACTGCGAGCCTACGGTGATTATCTAGCTTTTCATGAATCGCTTATAGACAAGGGCGAACTCGCTAAGATGTGGACGAAAATCTGCAAAATAGCTGCGCTGATCCAGTTTAACGTAAAAGATCAGAAATGGTCTAAAGAAAGCGAAAGGGTTTTGCATAAAGTTGTGCTGAGTCCACGAGGTGTTGAAGGATTGAAATGGGCCGAAGAACAACTAGTTCCGCAGTCCGAAGAACCGGGTGATTTCTTATCTCAACTTGAGCATTTTGCTACTGATGAAACCGGCGCCATGTCGTTGGGGATACTTGAGTTAGCTGGAGAAGTTGATACTTTTACAACACCTCGTGCAGCGGCGATCGAATTATCCTATGGGTTTATAGATCAACAGGAATCGAATTCCGCCGATATTAGCCACCTAGTTGATAATTTGGAATTTGTTGGTCAAGAGTCTTTATCTGTTGCGCGTAAAGAACTTGATCGCCGAAATAACTTATTGCAGACCTTAAATAAGGAACGTCATGTATCAATTCCTTTTATCAACGTCGAGATCCCGCGCAGCCAAATTTGGTTTTTGCCGTTGGTTAATCTTGTTTTGTTAGGAACGCTTATGCGCTTGCGTCACAAGGCATTCGAGTTAGCAAACCAACTTATTCCGTATAAGGACGAGTGGTGCCTTTCGATGGATGTAATGCCGTTTGAACTAATCCACGCGATTCGTTCTTGGTGGTTTTGGCTCTGGCAACTGCACTATTTGGTGCTTGGGTTGTTTGGCCTTTTCTTGGCAACAATTTTCATATATAGCTATCCACCAGAGCGAGGAATTTTAGGTTGGATCTTATTTTCTGGTAGCCTTCTGATCGCATATGCATTGACCTTGGTTATTTGGGTCCGTTTTAGATATCGGATCGACCCGCATCCGCTAGCCCAATACCATTTATTAAATCTGCCCAAAAACGGTTGATTTCGCCGAGAGTAGATTTCTTCTGGAACGGGATATAGCGACGAGTTTCTTGCCCGCCTTTGTGTCGTCGGTCACGAAAACTTGGACCAGTGGGCCATTTATTATGTCCTTGAGGCGTGCTCACAGGCATGAAACTCTGCCAGTTTTTCTTGTGCCGGAGCTCTATACTCTGCGCAATGTAATAGAGTAATTCATGCCCTCTGGGCTTAATTTAGTGCCACTCGTTCTATGCGTTCCATGGGGGGATTTTTATCTACGGCAAGTTGAATGAAAGAGGAGCAGTGCTCTACATACTCGTGAATAAAGAAAATCCCGAATGCAAATTAGCATTCAAATAACCTACTTATGTCGGTACGAAATATGACAAATTAGATACGACTACGTATTGACCGATCAAGCTCGTTTCGGTACTAGGAATTTCATTGCCCAGTGAATGCCCACTTTTACCCAAAAGTTAGCATTAAGACAGTTAACATAACGCTCTTTTAATCCAATAAATTCTACAAAGAAATAGGCAGTGATGTCGCGAATAGATAACAGATTTATTAAGAAAATATGACTTGAAGATTGTATGTCAAAGATACTGATAAATATTGTTATTATGTGTGGGGCACTGAAAATCAAATTCTATAATCCAGCCCCCTCATTCCAGTTATAAAACAAGCAGTTTATTTAAAAAAAATTGGAAGATCAAAAGAGGCAGAGACCAGATAACAAAATATCAAAAAAGGGATAATTATGACAAAAACGTTAGGAGTTTTGTTTCTTCATGGAATTGGTACAAAGAAAATGCACGATAATCCAAAGAAACCGTATTCAAAAGATCTTGAAAAAGGAATTATAGACAATTTTGGAGATGGCGAAGAGGGAAAAGTTGTTTTTCAGGAAGTTATTTATCAAGACATCCTCGATAATTATCAGACAACATATTTTGATAAGGCTATGAATGAAGGGTTAGATGACCGAAAAACACGCAAGTTGTTTATGAAGATTCTCGGTGATGCTACCGCATATGCCAATAATCAGGCAAAAATTGATATCGATAATGTAACTCAAACACTTTACAACAGTATTCATAAAAAAGTTGACCAGGCAGTTGCTAAACTTGAATCAAATCTTGATTCCGGTGCCAATTTGGTGATTATTGCCCACTCTCTGGGTGGCTTGGTTATCTCAAATTATATTTATGATATTCTTGAAAATAAAAGAGGAAGTCTACCATCATTGGACAGTTCCTTTAAGAAACTCGAAAGCTGTCAGGCTTTGATCACCTTTGGCTGTAATATTCCATTGTTTGCAATGACCCTCGATCAATTTAATCCTATTAGTCTGCCTTTATCAAATAAAGGTAAAGTGCCGGATGACCCGGGATACCTTAAGAATCGTTGGCTTAATGTTTACGATAATGATGATGCTCTTGGCTGGCCTCTGCTGCCGTTAGCTGATATTAAATGTTCTAATATTCAAGATGCGTTGCGACTTAGTAACTGTCAATAAATAAAAGGTTGTTTTTATTCATGCTTATCCTATATTGTTTTTATGAAAAATATAGACTTAATTACTACAAAGTATGAACAGCTAAAAAGTGTTCTAAATGAACGGAGTCGTCGTATCTGGAC
>JAJFLO010000012.1 GCA_021772675.1 Verrucomicrobiota bacterium
TTGTCAACGACAATTACAAAATAACTTGATGACAATTACACTTTAACATGTTTTTAGTTTTCAGAAGAGGCTCGAAGAGGGCCCCAGTCCGTTTTGGAAAAACGGACTGGGCTGAGAGCCGTGAGGACCAACTTCGCCAACACCAGAACGGTAAGGTTGGCCGCACGATAGCAAACACCAGAAAATCTGGAGCGGTCAACAAAGGTCTCAAGCAAGTGAACTGGATGGCCATGTTTTTCCAGCCAGTCGATTGAGATGCGCTTACGCACCCGGCTTGACATAAAGCAAATCATAATTCACCGTATCAAAAAATATATTTTTATTAATCAAAATAAACATTTAGTTATATAAAATTATTCATTTAATTCGAAAGGAATATGACAATAGCGATGAAGGAAAGAAAGTCTTTGATAAAGTATATGTCAGTAACCATGTTCGTAGTATTGGTAGTTATGTCAGTTGAAAAAGTACCCGCTGCGGACGTAGTTGAGTTGGTAACAGACCGCCCTGACCAAACGGAGTCGAGCGTAACGATTCCACCCGGAAGAATTCAAATCGAGACTGGTTCGTTATATACTGAAGAAAATGAAAACGGTCAGCATTCACGTACCTTCGAATTTCCAGGCACCCTGATAAGGGTTGGATTTAGTGACCGCATTGAATTGCGTTTCGCGTTCGATGGCTGGACTCGGGAATTCGTGAATAATGATGATGGATATGGCGACACAGAACTGGGTATCAAAACCTATTTTTGGAAGGAATCAGGTTGGCGACCTGAAACGGCACTTTTAACCTCCACTTCTATTTCAACCGGAGAAAAAGGCTTCTCCAGTGATCAATCTGACCCATCATTTCGTTTTTTGTTTTCACACACTCTAAGTGAGAAAGTGTTCCTTGGATACAACCTAGGAGCAGCCTGGGAAACTAGTAGAGATAAACGAGGAGACCGTGATACATTATCAGCGTTTCAATATACGGGGACTATTGGAATTGGAATCACAAACCGTTTGGGCACTTTTATTGAGTTTTTTGGAGATGTGCCGATCAATGCCAGGGGTACGCCAGCTAACTCATTTGATGCTGGCATTACCTATTTGATTCGCGATAATCTACAATTTGATATTTTCGGTGGACTCGGCCTATCAAATCGCGCCGACGATTGGTTTTTGGGCCTTGGATTCAGTTATCTCGTCCCACAATAGTTTGGGAAATCTTCAGTAGAGATAACATGTGAGAAGAAAATAGAAATGTATAAATAATATCTGAATGAAGTTGGACGTTATCTGTAAGAAATAAGGGGAAAAATAGCTAAACTATTTCTGCCACGGCGGACTGTGATCCTGTGGTTTTAACCAATCACATAGGCAAAACCAACAGCAAATTTGAACCAAAATTGATCAATGTATTTTTGCCCAGCTACTAAGAAATATTTGCGGTAGACACTTACCACTACCCTTGTGGTGTTTAAGCTGAGGTATATTACTATGGTCGATAATTCTCAATTTGTGACACCATTCCGTGTGTCACAAATGTTACAAAAATATCGATAATAAATGGCCCTAACCTGATTAATTCATGCGATTCGTCGCGAGAGCACTTAACTCGCTCATAATAAATTTATTAGAGAAAATTTCACGGTGAAAGTGAATTTTCATTCACTGAGATGTAAAATTGAGTTAATCGGCTTATTTGAGCAGAGATTAGAGCTCGCAGCAGAATACTGATGAATTATTCAGGTTAAATCAATTGCCTTACGATTCTTCCAACTTCCATCAAAAAATAAATAAATTTAAGGTGATTAAGACAACATGTTGAGTTAGTATATTTGTATCATGAGTAACCTCCATAACCAAAACTCTGTCAAAAATATAAGAGCAGCATTCTTTCTTAATCTTTCATTTACGATCATTGAGATTGTAGGGGGTGTGATGACCAACAGTATTGCCATTATATCCGATGCACTTCATGATTTTGGTGATTCATTATCCCTTGGTATTGCCTGGATTCTGCAAAAGTTTTCAGAAAAAGAAAACGATGACAAATTTTCACTGGGATATCGTCGCTTTTCCCTTTTAGCTGGCCTAATAAATTGTTTTGTGCTATTGGGCGGCTCCATTCTCATACTCTCAGAAGCCATTCCCAGACTTCTAAAACCAGAGCAACCACATGCAAAGGGAATGTTTCTGCTTGCGGTGCTCGGCATTATGGTTAATGGCATCGCAGTATTGAAAATTCGAAATGGTAAATCATTGAATGAAAAGGTGGTGTCCTGGCATTTACTTGAAGATGTTCTTGGCTGGTTTGCTGTTCTTTTTGTTAGTATCATCCTAATGTTTAAAAATTTACCTATTCTTGACCCTATACTTTCGATATTGATTACACTAATTGTCCTTTTTAATGTCTTACGAAATTTCAAAAAGTCCTTTTTTGTGTTCTTTCAAAGTGTCCCTGATGAAGTCTCAATTCGTGATCTCGAACAAAAAATACGACATATTGAGGGTGTAAACGATATACATCATACTCATGTCTGGTCATTGGATGGAGAACATCACGTTCTATCAATTCACCTGGTTGTAAAGGAAGATATAGAAAGGCGATTACTCAGTAGGATAAAGCAATCGGTCAACCAAATCGGGAGAGATATCGGAGTGGATCATTTAACGGTCGAAATTGAATTTGGTGGCAATGATTGTTCACAGCGCTTGACTAGTGAAATAAAATAATCCAAAATTTTATTCACACCACAAACTGTTGCTAGCAGCCTGTCGGATTTCCAAAGTCCGACAGGATGCTAGGTTGATTTTCGCGTAAAGACAGGATTTGTTTCATCTGATAGCGCTTTATTAAATTGATAACCTTCCGAATTAAACTGGATTAACTCATCCACTCTGGATATCTGATGTTTGATTATATATTGAGTCATCAATCCACGCGCTTTTTTTGCAAAAAATGATAGCATTTTAAAATTTCCATTTCGTTCTTCTTTGAAAGACGGCGTTACAATTTGTGCGTTTATCCGCTTCAAATTAACGACGCTGGAATACTCCTTCGAAGCAAGATTTACCAGTATACTACTTTTGGTATTCGCCAGGGTTTCATTAATTTTATCTGTAACCTTTTTTCCCCAGAATTGGTATAGGTTATTTGCGCGTCTTACTTTTAGCGTTGTTCCCATTTCCAATCGATAGGGGTAAATCAAATCCAATGGTTTAAGAACACCATACATACCAGATAAAATTCGTAAATGATCCTGTGCGTATTCAATTTCACCAGATGAAAAGGTTTCTGCCTCCAATCCCTCGTAAACATCTCCTTTAAATAAAAATATTGCCTGTTTGGAATTATCAGCAGTCAGAGGCAATGAAAATTCCGAATATCGCTGAACATTCAACTTAGCCAATTTATCACTTATATTCATCAGATTTTTGACCTTGTTTTTACTTAATTTTCTCAATTTCTTAACAAGAATATCGGCATGATCTATGAAGTCAGGCATCGTATGAGGAAGTGACACATTCATTGCAGATTCATCGAGTGTTTTTGCAGGAGATATGATAACTAACATGTTTAATATTGATCCTTTGTTTTAATCATAAATTGAGTAAAAATGGAATTTGGATTCATTTGAAAACAAAACCGTTTTTTTGCAATTGTTCTTCTATTTTTTCATGATTTTTACCTTGAAGTTCGATCGTGTTGTTAATAACGGTACCACCAATGCCAAGAGATTGTTTTAACTTCCTACAGAGATCGGAAATTTTATTTGATGTCATACCCTGAAATCCCTCAATAATCGTAACCTTTTTTCCACGTCGTCCTTTTTCCTCTATCCTAATTGTCAATCTATTAAGGTTTCGATTATTAGTAGGATTCTGTCTCAGTTCACCTTCTGAATTTGTGTTATCAGTTTTTCCCCCAGTATTGTCTGATGTTAAATGGGGCACATCAATTTCCATATGGCTAAACGGATTGACAGCAAATCCATCTGTCAGGTGCGGTTGCTTAGATTGTTTGTTACGGTTCTTTGACATTATATTCGGGAAACGATGAATTATTAAGGTAATCTATATCTTATGTTGATTATTTATCAATTGATGTACATTGAAAACACAAGTTTGTTTTATCAATGTGGCATTTGAAACGAAAAATAAAAATGATACAAAAAGAAATGAATACAGAGCCTCTTGCAAAAGTCTATTTTAGCCGCGTTGCGAGCGCATGTTCGTTGGGTTTGTCAGATGTTCAATTATTTACCGGTTAGTTTGATGCATGGCCGCTATCAATACAAAACGAATTTTGGATTGATCTGTGATTTTTGGAAGGACAATCAACAATTGGTGCCGGACCTATTATTAGCTCAATCCAGGCCTGAGATTAGTTGAAATAGAGCCGTTTTAGGCGCGAAAGTTTCTTTTTCATTGACCTCTATTTTGCGAATGAACGAAAGGTAATTTTATGAATTATAATATAATTGTTATTGGCGCGGGATCAGGTGGATTGGTGTCAGCATATCTTGCTGCTGCTGCCAAATCGAAAGTTGCTTTAATTGAACGACACAAAATGGGAGGGGATTGCTTAAATACGGGTTGTGTGCCGAGCAAAGCATTAATTCGAACTGCTTCGTTACTATCGATGATAAAACGGCATAAAGATTTCGGCATCAAAAGCGCCAGTGCTGATTTTGATTTTGCTGAAATCATGGAGCGCGTCCAACGAGTAATCTCTAAAATTGAACCGCACGATTCAGTCGATCGTTTTACGTCATTGGGAGTAGACTGTATTCACGGTGAAGCAAAAATTATAGGTCCGCACGAAGTCAAAGTTAATGGCAAAATTTTGACAACAAAGAACATTATAATTGCAACCGGGGCATCACCTTTTATTCCTCCAATAAAGGGGCTTGATAAAATCGATTTTCTCCATACTGATAACATTTGGGAGATTCGTAATCAACCAAAACGATTAGTAGTTCTTGGGGGTGGTCCAATCGGTTCAGAACTTGCTCAAAGTTTTAACCGCCTGGGCACCCAGGTAACACAAGTCGAAATGGCATCACAACTCTTAATTCGGGAAGATAATGAAATTATAGATATTATTTCTAATCGATTTCAGAAGGAAGGAATTCGTCTTTTACTTGACACAACTGCAAACGAAATTGTTCATGATAATGGCAATAAAAAAGTTATTGCGAAAAGCAACGGAAAAAAGGTAGAAATTGAGTTTGATGAATTGTTAGTTTCCGTAGGACGAAAACCCAATGTTATTGGATTTGGTTTGGAAGAATTAGGAGTCGAATTAACGGATCGTGGCGCAATAAAAACCGATCAATACGGCAGAACATCTATTGCAAATATTTATGCGTGTGGTGATGTTACCAGTCCATACCAATTTACTCATATGGCTGCTCATAATGCTTGGTATTGCGTGTTTAATTCGTTACTAAGCCCTATAAAAAATTTCAAGATTGATTTAAGTATCGTCCCCTGGTGTACGTATACCGATCCAGAAATAGCTCGGGTTGGGCTAAACGAAAAAGATGCGAAGATACGGAACATTGATTATGAAGTATCGACCTATCAAATTGATGATCTAGACCGAGCGATAACTGACGAAGAAGACATTGGATTGATCAAGGTGTTAACTCCCCCGGGTAAGGATAAAATCCTGGGCGTGACGATTTGCGGTTATCATGCAGGTGATTTACTTCCCGAATACGTTTCAGCTATGAAAAATGGGTTTGGACTAAATAAAATCCTAAGTACCATTCATGTGTATCCAACCATGGCCGAAGCCAATAAATTTGCGGCAGGGAATTGGAAGCGTGCTCAGACACCAGACTGGCTCCTAAAGTTATCCGAAAAAATCCATCGATTCCGACGTTCATAATTTTTGAGACTAACCCGGATTTCTCACAATACTTCTGTTACAGAAGCGTATATCACCAAAATTCAAAGTTTTAACTCAATGTGTCTTGACACATTGGCATCTATCAAGCATTAAGCTACCAGAATCAGCAAATCTCGACTAACCATGTCGATAGATGGCAAAGCGTTGTTAACTTCCTTCATCCCAAGGACTTGTTAACAGTACGTTTCTGCTTAAGCGTTGTGCTTCAATGATCGTCGTTAAATTATTTATGGCATCATCAAGGTTTGAATTAACAATTATGGAATCATAACTGCACCAATGTTGCAATTCTATCTTTGCTGCTGCCAATCTCTGCACGATAACGTCTTCTAATTCAGTCGCTCTTGATCTTAACCGATCTTCTAATTCTAAAAATGACGGTGGACCAATAAATATATAGTGACAATTCACCGTTTTGGATATCGGTTTATATTTATTTTGAATATTTGTAACTCCTTGTATATCAATATCCAATAAAACATCTTCCCCCTTTTTAATGATTCGATCTATTTCTGAATGCAGCGTACCATAATAATTGCCATGGACTTCGGCATATTCCAAAAAGTTGTCTTTTGAGATATGTTCGTCAAATTCTTCTTTTGAAATGAAAAAATAATGCTTCCCATCCTGTTCGCCTTTTCTAGGGAGTCGTGTCGTACATGAAACAGAAAAATGGAGTCGTGGATCCGTTTTTAATACGTGATTGCATATCGTTGATTTTCCGGTTCCACTTGGACCGGATATAACAAAAACAATACCACTTCGATTCAAATTTGAATCCATATTAATAAACTCCTAAATATTATCTAAAACAGCCAAAACAGTCCGTTCTGTTAGAAGCTGGGGTAACAAGTGAGGTTTTTTATCAATGCCTTGACCGTAAAAAACGTATAAAGGGACCCCACTTCGTCCATAGTTTGCAAGAGTATCTGCAATTTCGGGACTATGATGAGTAAAATCTGCTTTTAATAACGTAACACCTTTTGCCATAAATTTATCCAACACTGAATCATTTAAGGCAAATTTTTCATTTGCTTTGCAGGTTAAACACCAATCCGCAGTGAAATCAATAAAAACTGGTTTCCCCTCTGTTCTCAAATTAATTAATAATTCAGTACTAAACGGTTGCCAATACGCTGTGCTGTTTTTGGTTTCAATCCCCTTATTGTCAGCGGGTAATGGCTCCAGGTCATTTAAAGCATAAAATAAACCGGTGGTAACCAATATCAGAACCATAATATATGCCCCTTGTTTTGTTCTAGGAGGGCACACAGGAGTTCCCCATCGGCCAAAAATCCAAGCGGCCATGCCAATCAAAACAAGAGATAACATGACGTGGCTCAATGCATTCACTCCACACAGTCTGCCAAGTACCCAAAGCAGCCAAACAACTGTCGCCATTAGCGGAAACCCCATCAACTGTTTAAATGATTCCATCCAGGCACCAGGCTTGGGAACAAATTTAATAAGAGAAGGGAAACAGGATAGCAATAAGTAGGGAGTAGATAAACCAAGACCCAAAACAGTAAAAACAGATGCGGAAACAACCGGCGGCTGGGTTATTGCATACGCAATGGCTCCACTCATAAACGGTGCCATGCAGGGAGTCGCAACAAAGACCGCAATCATTCCAATGAAAAATGATCCTGCATATCCTGATTTATTTGCAGCTTTTGAACCCACCCCAATTAAACCTGTACCGATTTCAAATACGCCAAATAAACTTAAACTCATCGCAAATAGAAACACGATCAAAATGACCAAAAATGTTGGTGATTGCAATTGATAGCCCCAACCAATGGCTCGCCCGCCATGTCGCAATATTATCATTAAACCGGCAATCAACCAAAACGAAACAAGAACGCCAGCAGTAAAAACAATACCATGTTTCCAAATTTTTGATTCGTCGCCTCCGGCCTTTTTGACGAAACTTAATACCTTTAACGATAAAACAGGAAGTACACATGGCATTAAATTCAAAATTAAACCACCTGCAAAAGCAGAAAGCAGTGCGAACACAAAACTGATGTTTGCAGGCGCTGGGTAATCAGAGCCACTAATCTCCATATCAGTTGGCTTTTGATTTAGCGATGATTTTACTAATGTTTTAATTTTTAGAGCTTTTTCAGTATCAGTGCCGCGCCAGCCTTCTTTCGAAATCAATAAGCCTTCAATATAATCATTTGTTGTAATTTTTCCCGGGTTCACAGTTAGAGACAACTGATGAAATCCACTTTCAGATATATGAGTTTGGGGCGCATGATCAATAATAATTTTTGGTGTGAACGGTATAAAAAAAATGTCGGAAATTTCATACAAATCAATATCTTTAGGAGGGACCAGGGTGAAGGTTATTTTGTCATTATCTGACAAAATACCTTCGATTTCCCAATCCGAAGTATTCAACGGGACATCACCTAAGCTTTGAGAAAACAATTTTGTCCAGCGTGTATCAATCTTAGAAGTGTGTTCGAGAATCGGAAGCGATAATTGAATCGTTGCTGATCCAGGTATGCACATTGTTTCGCATGCCAGCCAACTTATAGAAGCCCCCAATTTAATTTCTGCCCCAGCATCCAAATTGTCTGGTACATTTAAGGTCGTGATTAATAATATTTCACCTTCATATCCGTAGCTGACTAACGGTGGCTCACCTTCCAAAAGCTCATCCACGAATTTATGTGGATACGGCCATTGAATTTCAGTTACTGAAAATCCGTTTGGTAAGTCCCAGGAAACTTTCGTTGGCAGTCCAATTTCCCCTCCTGGGTTAGTCCAATAGGTATGCCAGTGTTCGTCCATCAACATACGGATTCCAATGTTTATTGAACGTCCTGGTTGAGTGGATACTGATTCAGATATTAATTCAATTTCAATATGGTTCGATTTGACCGGCTTGCCCTGAATAAATGCGGACACCCATAGGTTAACCACAATAATACCAAATAATTGTAACCGATGAATGGAATAAGATAAGAGAGTTTTCATAGATCTATTCGTGTTGCTTAAAATCCTGCCATTGGAGCACTTCATCCAATGCTTTATTATGACGGATTGTCATCCCAATAATATGAGATAAATGTTCAGGCCCAATTCCATTTCCCGGCCGCTTAATCGCTAACATATCTTCGGTTATGATACTGCTATTTTCGATTTCTGAAGCAGCAACAATACTCCTACGAGCAACCTGCTTAATCTCGTTTTCTCTAATTACCGATTGTTTTATACCATCGCCCATTGCAAGTTCAATATTACGTATTGACACTACCATTGCGCTTAATTCATCAGGTTCCAGTGACGCTTTTTGATCCGGCCCTTCCATTGTTCGGTCTAACGTAAAGTGTTTTTCAATAACCGTTGCTCCCATTGCCGCAGCTGCTATCGGTACACAAATTCCCATTGTATGGTCAGAATAACCCACTGGGAGACCGAATGCTGATCTGAGTGTATTAATGACCGTTAAATTAACATCGTCATATGATGTTGGGTAATTGGAAGTACAGTGTAATAACGTAAGCGGAGGATGCTGTGCATCAATAGATGGGGAACATGATTTAATTGTATTGATTGCATTTTCAACTTCACCTAAATTGCACATTCCAGTAGAGAGAATAATTGGTTTTCCTTTGCGCGCAAGATGTTTCAGAAAAGGGAAATTTGTTATTTCACCGGAAGGGATTTTAAACAAATTAATAAGATCATCAACAAAGTCGGCGCTTTCATAATCGAATGGTGTTGTTAAAAATTGGATGTTCTTAGTATCACAATAGTCCTTAAGTTTTCGAAAATCGTCAAATTTCAGTTCTAATTTTTTAACCATCTCCAACTGAGACTCATTGGTTCCCAAATTTTCTTTTTGATAGGTGGCTTTTTTTGCGAACCGTGACATAACCAGTTCAGCTTTGAATGTTTGAAATTTAACAGCATCAGCCTTGGCATTTACCGCGGCATCTATCAATTCATAAGCGAGATCCAAATCACCGTTATGATTAACCCCTGCTTCTGCTATAATAAAAATGTTGTCCATACAATGTTATCTAGTTAAATTAATTAGCGGTACCCAGCGTTATATAAATCCACAATCAACTTCGGAACTCGGGATAAAACTGAAATTAGTCCATTTTTCTATGATATACAATTGAAAGTCTTAAAAGCCGATTCAAAATAAACCAGGTCAATGTTTGTCAGTAATAGGCCATATGGAGATATTCAGATTATAGGTATCATCAAGTCATCTGTGGCATTATCTTTAGTATTATACCCATTTCCCGGATTTAAAGTTCCCCGAATCAATGGTTATAAGCTAAAAAAATAAACCAGAGATACTCATTTTATAAGGAAAAAACAGTGAAAATTCATAGTATTCATCATGTCGAGTTTGAGGGTTTAGGAGTCATTGAAAAATGGATAAAAAATAAAAATCAATCACTCTCCAGCACACAATTATATGCATCGCAAAATTTACCAGAGATTAATGATTTTGACTGTCTCATTGTTATGGGTGGTCCCATGGGAATATATGATGACAAAGATTATCCCTGGTTAACGAATGAAAAAAAACTAATTGATAAAGCTATTGTTGCCCAAAAAACAGTTATTGGTATTTGTTTGGGTGCACAATTAATCGCTGATGTGCTCGGAGCAGAGGTATATCCAAACAAACACAAAGAAATCGGATGGTTTCCAATCGAGCTGACCTCAGAAGGAAAATCCCACCCTTATCTTAGTGATATTCCTGAAACATTTGACGCATTTCATTGGCATGGTGATACATTCACATTACCTGACAATGCAGTTCATTTGGCAGAAAGTTCCGTGTGTAAAAATCAAGCTTTCGCTCATGGGAATAACGTTCTGGCATTACAATTTCACCTGGAAGCCACACCATTGAGTGCAGCTGGCATTACCCAAAATTGTTCAAATGAACTAATTGATAAACCCTATATTCAGTCTGAAAAATTAATTTTGAGCGATAATAGTAGGTTTGACGAAATCAATAAAATAATGTTCACCATTCTCGATAATATTGAAATATGAGTAAAGCCAAAATAACAAACTACTTGGTTGTTGATTTGGAAGCAACGTGCTGGGAATCACCGTTTTTGATTGAGGAACAAGAAATTATTGAAATTGGCGCAGTGATGTTAGATATGAAGAATAGTAGAATTGAAAAAGAGTATTCCTGTTTTATCAAACCAAAATTAAATCCAACGCTCTCCGAATTCTGCAAAACACTTACAACAATTAGTCAGGAAGAAATCAATAACGCAGGAAGTTTCGACGTTGAGTTCAATCGTTTTTTAGATTGGATTAGTATCGAAGAATTTACTCTATGCTCTTGGGGAATTTATGATGTTAAACAGATTAAGTCCGATTGTAACCGGTACAATTTGGATTATCCTGATTCATTTTCTAACCACATAAACCTCAAAAAACTATTTGCGGACGTAAAGGGTGTTGCGCCAAAATCAGTGGTTCGTGCATTAGAGCACCTAAGCCTGAAATTTTCTGGTACACATCATCGGGGAATAGATGACGCTCGAAACATCGCCAGAGTAGCGCAAGAGATTTTGCCGTTAAGCAATAACCGGATTAACCTTCAATAATGCTAAAACGAATACAGCTTGAACAAAATAAATTAATCTCGGAAACGCTGCATTCTTCACCCAAAAATCATACTCAATAAGTCCACTGTGATAGACTCAAGCGTGATCTTTATTTTTGATCACCCGAGTCATATTTTTTAGCCTGATTAATTGTCGAATATCACAATATTTTCCTCAAAATCAGGGACGCTTCAAATTCTCGTTTTACACTTTTGCCAGTTTGTGGAGAAATCATCACTAATATTTTTGCCAACGATTCATTAATGGGATAGGATCGCTGAAGTTCACGGCAAATGTTTTCGTAGAGTGTGACAAACTTCATC
>JAJFLO010000111.1 GCA_021772675.1 Verrucomicrobiota bacterium
CTTCTTTGAAAGTTAAAGTTTTTTTAGGTGTCAGGTTTCAGTGTTCAGGTGTCAAAGACCCGTGCTAATGATCTTCAATCTTCTGAAACCTGACACCTGAAACCAAGTTTCGTTTTATATTAACCAAGACCGAGAATCGGAGGCCTTGATAGTCGCTCCAATGAACCTACAGTCAGCAATGCTGGTGCGTAAAGAGGATCTAATTGCAAGCGCCATGACACCCGCAGGCCAATAGGGACGTCCAAATTCGTCCTGACCAGTGCCTGATAATGCATTATTGAATAGGTCACTTGCCATCTCTGAGTTATATTCAAAATCAGCAGTCATCCGTCTTTCTTCCGCTGACTTATTTGCAAATTCACTTCGTGCATCCTGTAAATCTGATTCATACTTTACCATTTCACGAAACGGCATTTTTTTAAACAAAACCATCCCAATTGGTTCTGCTTTCATTGAGATGCTGCCTACATCACTTGTACTAATTTTTATTAATCCTGTTTCTCATGATTTTTGGCGAAGGTGAGCGCAAGCTTAATCTCTTCGTAGCTGATTTCCTTATTCATGGCATCAAACAGCGGTCTCAATCGTATCGTGCCATTTTCCTGAAAATTTTCTTTGTTCCCATCCGCAACAAGCTGATCCGTTGCAGTTTCGATTCTCTTCATGATGGAAGCAGCGGGTCGATAGGGAGATAAATCGACAGTCGGATGCCTGTCCATGATCTTTAAGATATGTTCTGTAATGGTGCCGCCAGTGATACCGCGAATATCGGCTATTTCTATAATAGACAATCCTTTTTCCACGTATTCCAGCGTAATAAGATAAGATGATTTCTGTGACTGCTGCATCTTTTCTTTACGTTTTTTGGCAACTTTCTTTACCTCGTTCGAATCGGTTATACCACCACAATGTTTAACAAAGGCTTTTGCTTCCTTAAGCAGCGTATCAAACTCGAATTTAGCATCAGCTTCGGTAGAGAGTTCCTGAAAGCGTTTGTCAGCTTTTGCGGCTAATGGATCTACTGCCAACGCGATCTCGTTAAAACCGGCAAGCTGTAGACCATCCAAATCTTTTAATCGTGACAGAGCGACGTACCCTTGACCTTTTTCAAAGGTTTTGGTCAGATCAATCTCAGCAGCATTCAGAGTCATACCCTGACTTTTATGAACAGTTATTGCCCAAGCTAATCTGAGCGGAACCTGTGAGAATGACGCCAGTGATTTGCCATTGTCATCATCCACTGACCATGTGTCCCGTTCGGCAACAATAACATCTCCTCCTGTAACCTTAACCTCAGGAAGACCTAACTCGCTATATCCAATCACCTTACCCTGGGTCCCGTTAACATAACCCTTATCGTAGTTATTTTTTACGAACATGACCTCGGCGTCTACGCATAATTCCAGTGTCTCATCAGCGAGAACAGATTTTTTGAGTGTTCCAACCAATTTTTCATTACCTGTCGTAATGGATTTAAATACCCGTTTCTCCCCGGTCAAGCTACGGAGATTGTCGGAGTTGAGGCGATCAACATCGATGTTGTGAGTATACAGCCGGGTTGGTTTTGTAGTTAGAACTGTAGCTTGTGCCCGTTGTAGTTCACTAACAGTCTGTTCAGACACCTGTCCCGTACGAATTTCATTCAAGATATCATTCAGTGCATTGTCGCTTTGCCGATATTGTTCAGAGAGATAGCAGACCGTCAATTTTGCATCCAGCCAGGCTTGAGACATGAAACTGAACTTGTCACGATTAGTTTCATTCGCATTCCCTACTGGCGGCAGTTGAAAAAAATCACCTGATAAAACAACTTGAACACCGCCAAAGGCATCATTACTCTCCCTGAAATGTCTTAATACCTTATCGACCATATCAACCTGAGTTTTGTGGAGCATGGAAATTTCATCGATGATAAGCACCATTGCCTTCTCCAGTTTTTTGGTCAAGTACCTTTTGGTCCTCATATTCGCTAAATCGTTTTGGGAAATCGCGTCCTTAACACCAATGCCTGACCATGAATGAATGGTCATCCCGTTCATGTGAGTGGCAGCAATTCCCGTGGATGCGGTCACCGCCACTTTGATTTTTCGATCTTTCAGGTAACGGATGTATTGATTGAGCACATAAGTTTTACCGGTACCAGCGGACCCCGTCAAGAATACATTTCTTCCGGATTTCAGTATAGCCAATGCTTGGTTTTGTTTCATGATTACCCTTTTGATTCTTAGTAATAAATTCAAAATTTCAGGATACAAAAGCGAAATACGTTTGCTATTCAGGATACAATATATACCTTTTCCCAGGTAACAAAAATTAATATATCCAACATCGTAAAAATATAGAAAACAATATTAATTTCCCCTAACCTGGATTATGCATAAACTTTCTATTACGAGTCATTATATCACATAATATCAACGAGTTATAAAGATCTTTTGGTTCGAAACCGTTTCCACCACGGCGGATTTCCAACACTATTCTCTCCGAGCTGTAGGCTCTACGAGCTGGAAGCCTGCAGGCGAACGATATTCATAACTCGTTAATTTCACGCAATCTAATAACTCTCATCACAAAACTTTATGAATAATTCAGGCTAAGAGCCTCTTGCAAAAGTCTCGTAATATAAAAAAATTGTCGTGGAACTAAAATGACGAGTGTGATCAAACTCTGTAAAAACTGACAAATTGTGAAATCACACATTCAGGTTCCAAAATGATAAAGGAACGTTAAAATGGTAAAAAAACTTAAGAAAAGCAAGAATACTCCGCGCAGCAGTTACCCAAGTTGGTTAACAACAGATGAACAGGAAGTAGATATTCGTAAAAAACGAGCGAATATTGAAGCGATGAGTATAAAACCAATAACGTCACCTCATCCGGTTTTTACCGACTATATCGTTTATAGAAATGATATAGATTCCCCGCAAAAATACCGCGTCGAAATTCGCAGTCTTGATAAAAAACAGAATTATTGTTCATGTCCTGATTTTGCCAAAAATTTTCTTGGCACTTGCAAACATATTGAAAAAGTTCTTGCTGTTTGTCAACGAAAAGTAAAAAAGCGACGAGCATCTCCGTTTGTTGAAGTATTCGTTGACTATTTGCACGATTTAACATTGATGATCGATCTACCAATTACAATCTCTCCTGAGATTAACTCTTTTCTAGATAAATATTTAAATGAAGCAGATGAATTTAAACAACCAATTACTGATACCCTACAGGTTTTTATCAGGGATTATGAAGATGCGCCTTCGGCGGTTAGAAACACAATTAGAGTTTCTGAGGGCATATTCAAGCTACATGAAAAAATCACCTCTTCTATTAAGAATAATCTGGTCAAAAAACGGTTTAATCAGAAGTTGAAAAAATCGGCCGGAAATGTTGATTTTCTGAAATTTCCTCTATATGACTATCAAGTTGAGGGAATGCTTCATCTGGCCTTTGCCGGGCGCGCTATGCTGGCAGATGAAATGGGTCTTGGAAAAACAGTTCAGGCAATTGCCGCGGCTAATGTGCTCCATGATCTGCATGATATTAAGAGAGTTATCATTGTCAGCCCTGCTTCACTGAAAACAGAATGGGAAGAGCAGATCAGGAAATTTACCTCACTCTCTTCAACAATTGTCTTTGGCAACAAAAAAGAACGACTCCAACTCTATCGTGAAAGCAACGATTTTTTTGTTTTAACCAATTATGAACAGATTTTAAGAGATTATCAGGAAATTAATGAGTTATATCAACCTGACCTTATTATTCTCGACGAAGCGCAGCGAATAAAAAACTGGAAAACGAAAACGGCCACAAGTATAAAGCGCCTGCATTCAAAGTATGCATTTATTCTTACCGGCACCCCCATTGAAAACAGAATCGATGAATTATATTCAATAACTGAATTTATTGATCCGACAGTTTTTGGCAGTTTATTCAGGTTCAACCGACGGTTTTACAAGTTCAGTCCGGACGGAAAAACTGCGGGATTAAAAAATTTGCGGGAGCTGCATGAAACAATGAAACCAGTTATGGTGCGACGGCGAAAGGATGAAATTGAGGAACAACTGCCTGAACGCATTGATAATAACTACTTTGTCTCAATGACTCCTGAACAGAAAAAACGCTACGAAGAATATTCGTACCAGGTTTCAATATTGATGAATATCGCGAAAAGAAGGCCGCTAAGACCGGAAGAGCATGAAAAACTTCAACGTGGCCTTGGTTGCATGCGTATGCTCTGCGACAGCGTATACATATTGGACCAAAGCGTATCAGAATCTCCAAAAGTTGATGAATTATTAAAAATTCTCAATGATATCTGGACCAATGAACCTGAACGTAAAGTATTGATTTTCTCGGAATGGGTCAGAATGCTGGACCTGGTCAGTGAGCAGCTGGAAGACAATCATATTAAATTCGGCTGGCATGTCGGTTCGGTTCCCCAGCATAAACGCCGTGAAGAAATCAATAAATTCAAGGATGACCCTGACTGCAAAGTATTTTTATCTTCTGATTCCGGCAGCGTCGGTCTCAATTTACAGGCAGCAAGTGTTGTTGTTAATTTGGATCTTCCCTGGAATCCGGCAAAGCTGGAACAGCGTATTGCCAGAGCATGGCGCAAACATCAGAAAAATTCTGTTAACGTTATTAACCTGGTAGCAGAAAAAACCATTGAACATCGAATGCTCGCCACATTAAGTTTTAAGCAGGAATTGGCCGATGGCGTCCTTGACAACCGTGGTAATATTGATGAGCTGGAAAAACCAAATGCAAAATCGAAATTTATGGAACGGTTGGCTTCTATAATGGAAACATCATTTGTTCATTCCTCTGGTAAAAATGATGATATCAATGAAGAATCCTTGGATATAGAGATTCCACCATCAGAAAAGCTGCATCAGGAGTTGAATGTAAATATGAGTGATAATTTGAAACTGTGCAGTGGTATTTATGACGAGGAAAGCAGTCAATTAAAGTCCGTATTGGCTGTCGCCGAGAGTCCCTCTCAAGTTCATGAACAACTTAATAATTTAGTGCAAAAAACTCATCATGATGCACCGAAAAAGGATAGTATTACAGTTATCAATGAGGACACATATAAACTTCTCGAACAATTAGCTGCTCAGGGAATTATCACCTTCAACCAGGATAAAATGCAAACAATTTTTGAGAATAAAGCATCAACAACGCCACCACCAGATGACAGAAAACAACGTCTTAATCTTGCCACTCCCATAATTGAAGCTGCCGAGCGAAAACTAAAAATGGCCACAGTTTTAGCAGCAGGCGGATTTCCCGATGAAGCAAAAGATCCAGCGATTCAGGCTGTCATATCAACGGGTAAAGTACTGCAAATTCTGGTTCATGATGAGCTGCTGAATAAGGAACCTGATTCTTTTAACCCCAAATGCATAAGTAAAATAAAAGAAAAATTGTCTTTTTCAAAGGAACACCTTAGGTTTCTCAATCTATGCTCAAATAACGTTTTTGAGGATGATCAGGATATGTTAAAACAGGCCACTGAATTTATTGAAGAAACAGGAAGATTCTTAACGGAATATTCATTATAAAAGGAGCCACTTGCACAAGTGGCTCAAAGAATAGCTCCTAACAAATACCCATGAATCTCTCTTTATGTCCCCAAACTTCCAATCTCTTTTCTTACTTAAATGCCAATATTTAAAGTTGTCCGGGATACGAATTAAAACCGGCCTTTGCCAAGTCTGAATACAGTTTTTCTTAAACTACGGGATTATAGCGTCCTAGCCTGATTAATTCATGCGGTTTCGTTACGAGAGTGCTTAGCTTGCTTTAGATCAATGAGTTATGGAGGTTCCGAAGGCGAAGGAATCTATGGCGATAATAAACGGTTGGTGTAGATCTTGCTGTTAGACCGATTTAGAATACTTTTCATTCGCAACCTTTCCAAATGACCACTTCGAAATATTCCTTCAAAGAGTCTTGTTTGTACACCGGGAAGCTTATGCTTTAA
>JAJFLO010000112.1 GCA_021772675.1 Verrucomicrobiota bacterium
TGATAAAGTAAACTGGTTGACATAATTCCTCCTTTTTTTGACTGACTAATCAATTTGGGAGTGTTATGTCACCAGTTTTGTATTATAGCAAATTAGATTAAAGAAAAATTCTCTCTTTTACAGATATCCGAGAAGAACCGAAACCTGTTGAAAACCTGATGGCTGCCGGTATACATAAAAAGAAAACTGTTACGGATTCAGGTGTAAATTCAGTGATCGTCTGAGGAATTTATAAAGTTTTAATAGTACAATGTGTGATCTGATTTTTTATTTTGTCTAGATATTTTGCATTTTCGGATCGGTTACTCGATATTTCAATTATCGTTGGTACAGATTGTTTTATTGCCTGGGTATAAATCGATAAAAATGATTTTAATGAGGAAGGTGATTCGTAATTAAAACCAAACATAGCAGCCGCTTTATCGAATTTTAAACCGTGAGTACTTGAAAAATGCTGTTCTAAGTTTTTGTTTTCAAAATGCTTGGCAATGGGGAGCATTGAAAATATTCCACCACCGTCATTATTGAGCACAACAATCACAAAGGGGTGTATGTGGGATTTTATAAGTATCAATGAATTCATATCATGAAGTAGTGTTAAATCACCGATTAAGACAGTCATTGGTTTATTAATCATACTCGCGAATCCGGCCGCAGTTGCAATCGAACCATCTATGCCGCTTGCCCCCCTGTTTGAGGATATCCTAGTGGCATTTCCACTTGGCGCTGAAAACATATCCATATAGCGGATTGCCATGCTTGATCCCACAAAAAGACCGGTATTTGCCGGTATGATTTTGGAGAGATGTCTTACTATTCCGGGTTCAGTTATTGGTTTATTCAATTCAAATTCTCTCGTTAGAAATTGATCAATTTGGTTTGATTTGTGGTTTATTGATTCAACAATAGGAGATTTTTGAGAATTTTTTATCTTAGTTACAACACGTTTCAAGCACTCAGATACATTCGTAACTATTTGTTTCGAAACATGATGGTTAGGATCAATTCGACAATGAGAATCTGTCAAGATTACGTAATTTTCCGGTTGACACTGATTGAGAAAATTCAATAGTCTTCTGGATATAACATGATGTCCAATCTGGAAAATGAGATCTGGTGAAAAAGAATCCAACTGACGCGGATCGTATAGAAGCTGATCATAGTAATGAACTAGGTAGCGACTCGTATATCCTTGACGCAATCCTGAATTGATATCTACAAATATAGGCCACTTCAATTTTTTCAAAAAATTCATTAAAATGTTAGGATTAATTCTTGAACAAACATTGCCTAAAATGAGCAATCCATTGGCAGTTTTGCTCATCGACGTAATTAGAGATTCAAATTCATCCGTAAGATTTGACGTGCTGTTGGTAGATACCAGGTAATCTGTTTTAGGGGGCGTTGTGTGAAGCCATGAGTCAATAGATGTTGTATAGTCTAGCAATACATCCTTTTTTATATGCGAATGGATATCAACAACAGACTTATTTATTATTTCGCTATTTAAACTCATATTTGAGTTCTGCACAAACTGCTGAATGGAAAACGATCTTCTGTTTTTGGTTAATACAAGAGATTCAGGCAGAAATGGTTCGCGAAACATACAGTTTATGTGCACGACACCTTTTGTGATATTTTCGCTTCGAAAGACTGCTTGATCAATAATACCCAATACTGTTTCAGGAAGTATATCAAGTGTTGGGCAAGGTAGGTCGAATTGCCAAAGTACGTAATCCGAGAAAAATTTGACTTGATCAATTGTCTGGTTTGCTCCAGTGTTTCTTAGCTCCGGAGGTCGATCGGCTGTGATGATTATTAATGGAATTCGATCCATTGCTGCTTCGACTATAGCAGGCATGATATTAGCTACGGCTGATCCAGACGTTGATATGACAACACTTGCCTTTTGGGTTCCTTTTGCTTGTCCTATAGCGTAAAAGGCTGTACCCCGCTCGTCATAATGGACAGTACTTGCGATCTTTGGATGTAGCGCAGCAGCAGTTGCCAGCGGGGTATTTCTTGATCCGGGTGAGATGCAGATATTATGATTACCCAGTCGTACAAATTCTTCAATAATTAGGAAGGCCCACAAACTATTTAAATATGGTGTGAAGGGATTGTTCATGATTGGCATTAATTAAATTAGAATTATGCTCAGGGATTATTGTCTAACCTGAATAATTTATAAACTTTTTATTACGAGGCATAATATCATGCGATATCAATGAGTTACAAAATTATCCGGGCTCGAAATAGTTTCCACCACGGCGGATTTTCAACACTATTCCTGTACGCGGATAAAATTCATAACTCATTTATTTCAAACAATTTAATGACTCTCACCACAAAAGTTTATGAATTATTCAGGCTAAGGAACTGGAAATAATTAACTCATCAATATTGCTATCGCATTTAATCGCAACTCAATCACAACGTCCTCACAGTAGGCAACTACTGCTGCGGTGTTATTCAATCGTTACAATCAAATCTAAAGCAAATCTGAGCGCGCTATCAACGAGTTATTTATTTCCAGTTCCTAAGAGGAGTTTATTAGACTGATAACCGAAGAATATTTCATTTCAATTTCAGCCCATTCATCATTTGCTGTAGATCCTTTCACAATGCCGGCACCATTGTATATTTTCAATATATTACCTTTTGTTAATCCGGACCGAATTGCAACTGCGAACTCAGTTTCATCCTTCCCTATCCACCCAATAGGGCTCGCGTACCATCCACGATCAAATTCTTCAAAGTTTTCGATATGGGATAAAGCGTTTTGTCTTGGATAACCACCCACGGCCGGTGTTGGATGCAACGTAGTCAAGGTATCGATATCATTATTATCTTCGGGAAGCCTAGCTGTTATTTCTTTAAATAAATGGAGCAGCTGATGCAGCTTCATAATCTCAGGTTGGTTTTCGCTCTCAATTTTCGCATCAAGGTCGTTTAGAACTTGTTTAACATTTTTTACGACGTAGTGATGTTCACGATTTACTTTTTCTGATTTTAATAATTTTTCGGATATTTGTATTTCGTGATTTTTCGTGTTTCCACGATGACTTGTTCCAGCTATAGCCTCAACACTGATTTTATTTTTATCTCTCAAAAATAAACGCTCCGGGCTTATACCGAAAAATGCAGTTTCAGGTGTGGGTTGAAAATGAAAACGATAACTATTCAAAGCACGGTCCCCGATGTCAGCCAAAAGTGATAGAGCATTGATTTTATTTTTGCACCTAAGAGTTGTTTCTCGTGCCAAAACGAGTTTGTTAAATAATCCATTCTCTATTGCATCCAAAATGCTGTCGATTTTGACGTTCCAATCCTTTTGGTTTGGCAGATCAATGCGAGATTCTATTTCGAGAGGTAATGATTCAAGAGGATTTGTAGCAAATATGAGACGTGACAAATCATTACAATAATCTATTTTTTGCTCGTTTAAGTTTTTGGAGAGATCAATTTTAACGTTACAGACGAAAATTGTTTCGTAATCATTTTTATTTATTAATTCGAATTCAGGTAAAACAAATTGATAAGCGGCAAATGGATTCCAATCGGGTGATTCTATTTTTGATTCAAACGACAACCCTCCAAAATAACGACACTTCGGAGTATGAAGCATTGCCGTGCTGTTAAATTCCTTTTTCAAATTTTTTACATGGGTGCCAGTGATAGTATGAATACTCCCGGCACATACTGTTTCTTGATTCATATCACGGCTATACCAGTAGACTTTTGGATAGATGTATTGCTTGTCTAACCAGGAAAGCAAATCTTTTTTGGTAATGGATACACTGGTTCGTTTAATAATTATGCCAGAACTATTTGGTTTTGAATTATAGTATTTACTGACTGAACTAAATTCGTTTTCAACGGCTTTAGTGATTAATTCGATTTCGTCATCGATACATGGTGTCATATTAGTCATTTACTAGCGCAATATATCGTTGCGATCCCAAATGTTAATGGCTTGGCTGTTATTTTAGTGAATCCAGCCTGTTTCATGATTTTGCAAAACTCATTGCCATACGGAAACGTTTCAATGGTCTTATTTAGATAAGTATATGCCTTTTTGTTTCCTGATATAAATGATCCTATAATGGGAAGTATATTTCTTAAATAAAAAAGGTAAAAACATCTAAACAATGTATTTTGTGGAATGGAAAATTCTAATATAATCAACATCCCTTCCGTTTTCATTACTCTGAACATTTCATCTAATGATTTCGATACATCAATAACATTGCGAATGCCGAATGAAATCGTGATAAGTTCTACAGAATCTGAATAGATAGGAAGATTTAGTGCATCTCCCTGGACAAGTGCTACCCGGTTTTGAATATTACGCTTGGCAATCTTCTTTAATCCAATATTCAACATGTTTCTTGACATGTCCACACCAACTGCGGATTGAATTGTATTAACTTTATTTACAATTCGAATGAGCTGATCTCCGGTGCCTGTGGCAATGTCAAGGAAAGTAGAAAAAGTTTTTCCTGAGATATATTTACTTACACGCCGTCGCCAAAGGATGTCCTGGCCAAGTGAGAGAGAATGGTTTAAAAAATCATATCGATGAGCGATCTGGTCAAACATGGACCAAACGTTATTTCTTGAATGATCGCTATTAATTATGGTGTCAGTTTTGGATCTCATATAAACTAGGATCGCTTTCAGTTTTATAGAGCCTGATCAAATGGGTTTTCTCTAACAAAATTGAGCCCCTTATGTTTGGATAGATAACGATGGAGGAATGAGAAGGAGAAAATTTGCTGCTACTATTCGAAGCAAACGGTAGTTCTACTCAGATTATACTCATGTGATAGTTCTTAATAGGCGTCAAATCTCGATGAATAGGACATCTTATTAAAAAGCGATAACCCTTTTTGAAATAGTGTGCTTTTAAACGTGTCCCTGTGATTGGTCATGTCAGGTTAGAAAATATATTATGCTGTCGATTCTTTTAAGTTTGCTACAGTCGCAACAGCACTTTCTCTTTCTTTTCTTTCACGGAAAAACATCATGACAGGTGTTGCTATAAAAATTGATGAGTAGGTACCGATTAAAACTCCGATAAACATGACTAATGCGAAATCATTAATCGCGCCACCGCCAAATACATATAAAATAGCAACCACTATTAGAGTTGTAAATGAAGTAAGAATGGTGCGGCTGAATGTTTGATTGAGACTGAGATTTATCAGTTCTTTTGGAGCCATGTTTTTGATGAGTCCAAAATTTTCTCTTATTCGATCGAATACAACAATCGTATCATTTAGTGAATATCCCATAATCGTCAAAAGCGCTGCGATTACCGGCAATGAAATTTGCCGTTCGCCCAAATTTGCAATAAGGAATAAGCCTGTACAGATTACAATATCATGTGCTAATGCGGCAACGGCACCTAATGCATAACTAAATTCAAATCTAATGGTAATATACATAATAATTGTTACTAGTGCCCACGCGGCAGCAAAGATCGCTTGTTTCATAAACTGGTTGCCAACAAGAGCCCCGATGCGTTTTTCAGAGCCGCCAGAAAGCGTTGCATCCGGGAAACTTTTATTAAGTAAATTACGAATATCGCTCTTTACATCTTTGTCTTTTGGGATTGATCCACCTAAAACGATTTCTAACAGACGGGTTTCCTGTTGAGCGGAGGCTTTGTAGGCTACTCGTGTTTCTTTGTAGCCACTCTTTTTTAAGACATCGTTGATTTTTGCTGGTGATATTTCATTGCTATAATTGAATGTAATGGCTGAACCTCCAGTAAAATCGACACTTAGTGAAGATTTGCCTCGGTAAACCACTACGGCCAGTGAAAGAGCAATTAATGAAAATGACGCAATCGAGGAAAATTTTCTGAAACTTAAAAACTTAACATTCTTCACTGTGATCCAGGCAGACAGATTTAATTTCTTAAATTTGTCCAACCAGATAAACAGATCAAAAATTGTTCGTGTCATAAACAGAGCAGTGAATAAACTGGCCACGATACCTATGCTTAAAGTAACCGCAAATCCTCGAATCGGTCCAGAGCCGAATTTATACAGTATAAGCGCAGTGAATAATGTGGTTAAATTCGCATCGAGAATAGTAACAAAGGCGCGGTTATAGCCAGTGTGTATGGCATTTGCAATAGATTTTTTATTATTCAACTCTTCCCGAATTCGTTCAAATATGAGTACGTTTGCATCAACCGCCATACCTATTGTAAGGACTATGCCTGCAATCCCTGGAAGTGTTATGGTCGCGCCAGCAATAGTCAGTGTTCCTAACACAAGTAATATATTTGCAGCCAGAGCCAAATTAGCAATAAGGCCCGCTGAACGGTAATAAATGAGCATAAATATTACCACCGCAAATAATCCCCAAATCGATGCATTTTTGCCGCTTTTTACAGAATCTTTTCCTAATGTGGGATCTGTACTGAATTCTCCTTCAATGCTAATTGCGACCGGCAAGTTGCCGCATCGCAAAACAACTCCTAAGTTTGTTGCTTCTTCTGAGCTGAAACTTCCAGAAATTTCCGCTCGCCCTCCTGCAATAGGTTCATTAATATTCGGCGCACTATAAACCGTGCCATCTAATACGACGGCTAATCTTCGGCCAGTATTTGCGCTGGTGACATCATGGAATAACTTGGCGCCTTCATGGTTAAATTCTAAGCTGACAGAGTAACTTCCAAATTGATTTACATTGGGATAAGCTCGATTTATGTGCTTACCACCTACGCTTTCGGGAATACGTTTGACATACACTATTTGTGTCGGTGAATCCGCATCCGACGATGTCGGCATTTCCATTCTTTCAAATGCGATTGGTGGAATAAAGTCTTCATTTTTTTCTTGTGTTAATAAAGACGCATTGTCTTCATGGACGAGTCTGAAATCCAATTTTGCTGTTCTCTGAATAAGGTCTCTGTATTTTTGGATTTCATCGCTGTCGATACTTGGAATTTTTAAAGATATAGTGGATGGGCCGATTGGCTTAATTTCAGCTTCAACAATGCCGCTTTGGTCAACCCGGTTTCGCAAAATTTCAATGATTTCTCCTTGGGCTTCTGCCATGTCTTTATCTGGTTCATTCTTTTTGAATTCGTCTTCATCAAAAGCGATAATAAATTCAGTTCCGCCCTTTAGATCCAATCCCAATCGAATTTTACCCGCGGCTTTACGACGAACAAAATTTATAACGACATCATTTGATGCCTTTGGCTGATTATAAATACTGATAAAGTCACGGAGATTTACTTTTAAATCGGTCGCAGCCAATTTTAATGCTTTGGCAGGACTGATTACTAAACCTTCGACGGTCCTGGCTTTTTCAATTTCCTTAGCCTTTTTAACCAATTTTTCGATTTCACTTATGTCTTTGTCTTGCTTTACCTCTTCTCTCAGAACATCATAAAACGGCCTGTCGTTTACGGGATATAACGAATACCACCATCCAATAAGAATAGTAAAAATTACTAACAGTCTTCCAATAACAGAATTTTTCATAATTAACTAGTTTCCTTTTTCTCTCCTGATATAGTCTCTGATATATTTAGTCGTTCGACTTCTATTTTTACATTATCAGCTACTTTCAGTAGAACTGTTTTATCTTTAACTGCAGCAATTGAACCGTGAATTCCTCCGTTGGTAACAACTTTGTCACCGGCTTTGAGCTTCTTTACTAGCTCCTGATGCTGCTTTTGTTTCTTTTGTTGAGGTTTAATGAGGATGACGTACATGATTATAAACATCAAAATCATAGGAATTAACATATCTAGAAGGCCTGGATTTTTTTGTTTTGTTCCCGGTGGATTTGCTTGTGCTATAATCGTTGTTGTAATCATTTGACTATCCGTGCCCGAATGAATTGTTGTCGAGAAATTATTAATTTAAAGAACGCGAAACCTACATCCATTACCAAGATTTAACAATACTTGATGACTGAATTATTCTCAATTATCTTAATCGGTGTATATTATATTCAAACGCATGAAGAAAATATGAGCATTTATTAATTTCAATTCAGTAAGTAATAAAATGTTTTAGTATATGGAAAATCATAAACCTGAATCCGTGACGGTAGGTTCAAGACGAAATAACTATTAGGTATTTTACAATTAGCAATATATCGCCACTTCGCGGAGGCTTTCTTTAAATGCATTTGCTTCGTTAGTAAGCAGTTGCAGTAGTCACTACAGCTAATTACTTATTGCCTCGCAACTACATTCAATGAAAACCTTCACGGATTCAGGATAAATGTAATTTATCAAGGTATGAGCCTCTTGCAAAAATACCCTGAAATAGACTTTTTCATGCGGCTCAAAGGTTAAGATTTTTTGCAAAAATATCATACGCGCTTGATTACTTTTTATGAAATGTAATATTTACCGAATAAATAATTATATTGCTGATGAGGGAAGAACCTGATATGAAAATCGATGATAATATAAAAGGGGCTATGAATCACTATGTCGCCGAATATAGCTTGGCTGCGCTTGGGCGTGAGGCAAAAATAGATAAACAATCAGTCAAACAATATCTCGTGGGTGAGGTTGATGAAATTGAAGAAAAATATTGGGAAAAACTATACAAATGTGTTGAATCATTTTTGCCCCCTGATGAAAATTACTGGCCGCGGAAAAAACTAGTTAGTCTGATTAAAAATACTATATCTGATACGGGTATTGTCCCTGTTTCAAATGAGGATAACGACCTTTCAAATGACGAATTACGATTAGTGAAGCTATATCGTTCTCTTTCTGCAAAGACCAAGAAAACTGTTATACAATCAACATTGAAAACAGCTGAGGATGAGCACGAAAAGGAAAAAAATGACGATAATAAAATTGACATGGAAGATGAATTTGCCATGTTAGCTGAACGTGTTGTATCGAGCAAAAAAAATGATCGTCCTCCCAAAACAACACAATTGAATTTGGCCGAAATATTTGTCGGTAAACATCACAGCGATTCAAAGGTGTCTGGCTAAATTTACATAAAGTTTCATTAAATTCTTGAATTTCCGTGCAGTAGATAGCTATGATAAAAATTTTAATTATCGATGATAGTCCAGATGTTGGTAAAACATTAAAATTGTATTTTGAAAAAAATGGTTGCCAGGTTATTAATACACTATCAGGAGAAGAAGGATTGGCTATGACCAGGATTCACAGATTTAATGTGATTTTGCTCGATGTTCACATGCCTGAAATGGGAGGACGGACGGTTTTAGCTGCTCTGAAAAAAGTATTCCCAAAAATTCCAATAATAATGATAACGGGTTTTGATGATCATGATGTCGCTCTCGAATGTATGAATGCAGGAGCATACGATTTTGTTACCAAACCGATTGATTTTGATTATTTGAAAACCAGTGTCTTTTCAACAGGTTACTAATATTAAATGAAAATTAAAACAGAACATATTTCTTCTTCTTTAGGACGTTGGTATCCAAACGGTTCTCTGCCTTCGACAGATGAAAGCCAGCTTAAAGAAGCTATTTATAAAATAAACCATCCGGTAGTTATAGTTGAAAAAGATGGAGGTGTAGCGCTTGGTGAAGGTGGGAAGGTTTGTCTTGGAGAGATCAATGATGAAAAGAAGGGATTTTCGATTATTGGCTATGTTCCCCGGTGTTCATTATCTGGCCTAGGTGACCCGTGTTTTTGTGAAGACTATGGTATAAAATATCCCTATGTCTCTGGTTCAATGGCAAATGGCATCGGCTCTGTGGAAATTGTTGAAGCGATGGGAAATGGTGGGATGTTAGGATTTTTCGGAGCAGCAGGTCTGCCTATTCCGCTCGTCGAAAAGGCAATAGACTATCTGGAACAATTCAAAGACAAATTTCAATATGGATTTAATTTAATCCACAGTCCTAATGAGCAGGATTTAGAGGCCGCGGTAGTCGATCTTTATATCGAACGAAATATCAATCTTGTAGAGGCATCAGCCTTTTTGGGACTTACACCTTCAGTGGTTCGTTATCGAGTTCATGGAATCCACCGGGATTCATCAGGTAAAATTATAACTCCAAATCGAGTTATTGCTAAAATTTCCAGAGTTGAGGTTGCATCGAAATTTTTTAGTCCACCTCCGGAGAAAATTTTAGATGAATTGGTTCGTGAAGGTAGTATTACACAAGACCAGGCTAAGCTGGCGTCTGAAATCCCAATGGCACAAGATATTACTGTGGAAGCTGATTCTGGTGGTCATACGGATAATCAACAGGCTTTGGCTCTTTTTCCAACCATAGTTTCGCTACGCGATGTGTTTCAGAAAAAATTTGATTATTCCTCTCCGGTTCGTGTTGGTGCAGGGGGGGGGATTGCGTCGCCAGCATCTGCTACAGCAGTATTTTCGATGGGAGCTGCCTATATCGTTATTGGCACAATAAATCAATGTACCCTCGAAGCAGGAACGTCTGACTGTGTTCGAGAAATGTTATCTTTGGCTCAGCAAGCTGATATAACAATGGCACCCGCCGCAGATATGTTCGAAATGGGTGTGAAAGTCCAAGTCTTAAAACGTGGAACAATGTTTGCAATGCGGGCTGCAAAGCTGTATGATATTTATCGAAACTATGAAAGTTTAAATGCAATACCAGCGGATTTAAGGGAAACACTGGAAAAAAGTTACCTGAAGAAGCGTGTTGACGACGTTTGGAATGATACTAAAGCCTTTTTTCAAGAGCGTGATCCGCTACAGATCATTCGCGCAGAAAAAGATCCAAAACACCAAATGGCGTTAGTGTTCAGGTGGTATCTCGGACAGTCCTCTAAATGGGCCAATGCAGGCGAACCAAGTCGTAAAATTGACTACCAGATTTGGTGCGGACCGGCAATGGGTGCATTTAATGAATGGGTGAAAGGAAGCTTTTTGGAAGATTACAAAAAACGAAATGTCGTTACTATTGCAATGAATATACTTTTTGGAACCGCTGTGCAGCTTCGCCTGAATTCTCTTCGATTTCAGGGTATATCTTTGCCTTCGGAGCTGATGAATCCTTCTCCATTAACAGAACATAGGATTAAGGAACTAATTAAATGAAAACAACTACCTCGCGCAAATCCGTTAAAAAAACTGCTTCAAAGTCAGATAAACCGGTCCCTATAGCTATTGTTGGAATGGGATGTTTATTCCCAAAAGCAAACAGTACCGATGCCTATTGGGCAAATATCACCAATAAAGTAGATGGAATTTCAGATGTCCCAGAAACTCACTGGCGACCAGAAGATTATTACAATAAGGATCCTGAAAAGCGAGATCATACCTATGCCAAAAGAGGTGGATTCATATCTAAAGTTGATTTTAATCCCATGGAATATGGTATCTCTCCTCGTGATATTGATTCAATAGATACAACACAATTACTCGGTATGGTTGTCGCTAAGCAAGCGCTTGACGATGCAGGTTATGGTAATGAGAAGCGTGAATTTGATCGTAAAAATACCAGCGTGATTTTAGGCATTACTGGCGCACTGGAACTCGTTGTAACTTTAGGGACTCGACTGGGATTTCCAGTTTGGCGAAAGGCATTGGAAGATGCCGGCGTTGATGATAATACAACAAATGATGTCATGGATCGAATTTCAGATTCCTACGTGGATTGGCAGGAAAATTCGTTTCCGGGTTTATTAGGAAATGTCGCGGCGGGCCGGATTGCAAATCGATTTGACCTGGGCGGTACAAATTGTGTCGTTGACGCAGCTTGTGCAAGCTCACTCACCGCATTTCATCTCGCGGGTTTAGAACTGGCTGCGGGTCGTGCAGACATGGTCGTTACGGGAGGAATGGATACGTTTAATGATATTTTCATGTACATGTGTTTCAGTAAAACTCCTGCACTGTCACCTACGGGTAGTTCCAAACCATTTGCAGCAAATGCTGATGGTACAATTCTTGGAGAGGGACTGGGTGCTGTCATTCTCAAGCGTCTGGACGATGCAAAACGAGATGACGATAAAATTTATGCAGTAATAAAGAGTATTGGTTCGTCAAGTGATGGTAAGGGAAATGCAGTTTATGCCCCGAGCAGTGAAGGACAAAGTCGATCGCTGCGTGAAGCATATGAATTGGCTGACATTGACCCGAGTACAATAGAATTGGTGGAAGCACATGGAACAGGCACAAAAGTTGGTGATGCTGTAGAAGTAAAGGCCTTAAATGAGGTATACCGTTCATATAAGCCCAATGGAACGTGGTGTGCACTTGGTTCGGTAAAATCGCAAATTGGTCATACAAAAGCAGCGGCAGGTGTTGCTGGCGTGATTAAGGCCGCATTAGCTCTGTATCATAAAGTAATACCTCCGACTATGAAGGTTGATAAACCGCTGGAACTCATCGAATCGGGAAAAACTCCATTTTATATCAATTGTGAACAACGCCCCTGGTTACCTAACCCCAATCATCCAAGAAGAGCTGCCGTGAGTGCATTTGGTTTTGGCGGTAGTAATTTTCACTGTGTGCTAGAAGAAGGACAGTCTGAAAAGTCGGAATCGACTTGGGATGGTGATGTACAAATTTTGGGATTTTCTGCGGAAAACAATGAGACGCTAATTAAAAAAATTAAGGCATGGCCGTTAGACATAAACTGGAATCGATTACGAATAGAAACCGCTAAATCAAGGAAAGAGTTTAAGTCAGGTGCTAAAGTCCGGTTGATGATGGTTATTGAAAAAGGTCGTACTGATATCGCAAAATCTATTTCATCAATCGTGTCTAAATTGCAAAAAAATGATGGTCAATCGAGTTGGAACACGCCAGATGGAATTTATTTTTCCAGCGAAAAAGATCGTGGTAAACTTGGTTTTATTTTTCCGGGGCAGGGTGCGCAATATGTTGGAATGCTGAGAGATTTATCATGTAAATTTCCACAGCTGCAGAAAGCGCTCGCAGAAGCAAATACTGCCTTTTCTGAAATTAAGGATTCGTTGTCAAACATAAGATTAAGCGATTTGATTTATCCTCAGTCTGAGTTTGATGAAAAAGCTCATGATAGACACGAATCTGCACTTAGGGACACCAAGCATGTTCAACCCGCAATCGGTGCAATTAGCTTAGGTGTAACAAATATCCTAAAACATTTTTCTGTTTGTCCTGATGCAGCAGCAGGTCACAGTTTTGGCGAGTTGACCGCGTTATGTGTTGCTGAGCAGATTCGTGAAAAAGCCTTGCATAAACTTTCCAATGTTCGCGGTCAGTTAATGGCTGAAAAAGAGGAAATTAGAAGTGCAATGTTAGCTGTCCAAACTTCGGTCAAGAAAACCTTGGATCTTATTAAAAAGGAAGGTCTGAATCTTGTCGTTGCAAATAAAAATGCACCTGAGCAGACTGTTTTATCTGGAGCACTAAATGAAATTGAAAAAGCCGCGAAAATTTTCACTCAAAAGAAGATTACCAATAAAAAACTAAACGTATCAGCGGCGTTCCATAGCGAATGGGTTGCGCAGGCAAGTAAACCGTTTAGAGAGGCTCTCGAAAAAATATCCATTAACATCGGCAAAATTCCAGTTTATGCGAATTCAACCGCATTGCCTTATCCCAAGTCAATTGACAAGGTTCGACAGATCCTGTCCGAGCAAATTGCCAAGCCTGTTGAATTCATTCAACAAATTGAAAATATGTATAATTCCGGGGTAAGAACATTTTTGGAGGTTGGTCCGGGTAATCAGTTAAGCGGGTTGATAAATTCTATATTAAAAGATAAGGGGTATACCTCAATGGCTCTAGATTCGTCTAGAGGGAAGCGTCCAGGCATGCTAAGTTTGGCAATGGTCTTAGCTCAGTTAGCTTCGATGGGATATGCGGTTCATCTTGACCAATGGGACGCTGGTATAGATCTTGAATCTGAAGAGAAATCAGGTTTTGTTGTGTCATTATGCGGTGCAAATAGTTTCGAACAGAAATCAATGAAGCCACCTAAATCCAAAGTGAAAATTAATGAACCTATCTCTAGTCCTGATACATTTGAACGAGGTTCTCAACCTAACATTCAATCCTCTAATATGGGACAATCTAAATACCTAAACACCATGAATACAATGAACAACTCAACCTCTATTGATAATGCGGGTTCAGGTGAACCCTCTAGGGACGACAGCGCTTTGATACAGGCACTACAATTGACACAGCAGAATATGGTGGCATTGCAACAGCTTCAAACCAACACATCAAAGTTGCATAGCCAATTTCTTCAGGGTCAGCAAGAAGCGCAGAAAACATTAAATTCACTGATTACTGATCAGCAAAAAGTTTTAAATAATCAATCGTATCAAATTTTAAGTTCAACATCACAACCGAATCGGAGCTCAACTGCCATTGATTCATCCACTAGCAGACATGTGAATGAAGCAGTAAAACAAGATAAACCTCCACTGACTAGCGTTAATGAGCCGCAGCCGGTTAAAACTGAATCCGTGAATAAGCAAGATCCCTTACCTAAAGATCAGACATCATCTTTTGACAACCGTATTGAACAGGTATTGTTGAATGTTGTATCGGAAAAAACTGGATATCCGGTGGAGAT
The DNA here is from genome assembly GCA_021772675.1 of Verrucomicrobiota bacterium. Lineage (GTDB taxonomy): Bacteria > Verrucomicrobiota > Lentisphaeria > JABSQK01 > JAJFLO01 > JAJFLO01. The sequence goes on from JAJFLO010000112.1 coordinate 14,530, forward strand.
GTTAACTCTTGATATGGGGTTAGATTCAGACTTAGGTATCGATTCGATTAAGCGTGTTGAGATTTTGTCATCTTTACAGGAGAAATTGCCAGACTCTCCAGCTGTTGGTCCAGAACATCTGGGAACACTTCGAACATTGAAGGAAATTGTTGAATTTTTAGGTGCAAACTCTAAACCCAATGGAGATAATGCAGTCTCGGTTGCAGATAAAACCACGCAATTACGACCAGAAAATAATAGTACTAAAGATCACATCGCATCCGTTTTAATATCGGTCGTCTCCGAAAAAACAGGGTACCCTGAAGATATGTTGACTATGGACATGGGATTGGATTCTGACTTGGGTATTGACTCTATTAAACGGGTTGAAATTTTATCTGATCTTCAGGATAAAATTCCGGAAGCGCCGACAATCGGCCCTGAACAATTAGGAACCCTAAGAACATTAGATGAAATTGTTGGTTTTTTAGCCGTTAATTCAGTGACCGAAGTTGCGCGACCGCCAAAAACATCAGATCGTGGTATGGTTGAATCAGTTTTATTAAAGATCGTCTCAGAGAAAACAGGGTATCCTGAAGATATGTTGTCGATGGAAATGGGACTTGATTCTGATTTGGGTATCGACTCGATTAAGCGGGTTGAAATACTGTCGGATCTACATGAAAAATTGCCGAATTCTCCTCAAGTCGGACAGGAACATCTCGGAGTTCTCGGGACATTGGGTGAAATTGTTGATTATTTGACAAAAGATGATCCACAGTTAGATACAAATTCACAATCAGTAAATGTAACTAAAACTAAGAGTACTGTAGATAATGAACATATTGCATCTGTGTTGCTTGATGTCGTTGCTGAAAAAACAGGGTATCCAGTTGATATGCTCGCTCTAGATATGGGCTTGGATTCAGATTTGGGGATCGATTCGATAAAACGTGTTGAAATTTTGTCGGCAATTCAGGAAAAACTACCGGATTCACCCAAGGTGGGGCCTGAACAGCTGGGTATATTAGCGACACTAAATCAGATCGTTGAATTTCTTGGAGCAGATAATAATGGCCATGCCTTAGTTGATTCTAAAACTATTCAATCTGAAACCGATTCAAATCATGATCAATTGAGAAAAAATGAGGAAGATGAGATCGTTGAACGGTTTGAACTTCAACTTGTGAACTTGGATCCCCCTTCAGAAAGAAAGAAAATAAACTTCACGAATAGATCATTGTTTTGGATCACTAATGATGGGAAAAACGGAATTTCAGGACGGATAAGTAAGGAACTGATTAAACGTGGGTTTCAAACAAAATTAGTTGATCTAAGTACAGTAGATAAGTTGGAGAGTCCTTCAAGACTGAATGGTTTAATTGTTGTTTCACCTAAGTCTGGAACAGGAGGGGGCTTTCTGAGAAATGCCTTTATTTTGTTGAAAAAATCTTCAAAAGGATTAAGGGAAGCTGGAAGTAAAGATGAGGCAATATTTGTTACAGTATCTCGTTTAGACGGTAAGTTTGGTATCGATGGCTTGAATGGTCAAAGTGATCCTATGTCTGGTGGATTAGCTGGATTATCCAAAACAGCCCATCATGAATGGTCCGAGGTAAAATGTAAAGCCATTGATTATGATGTAAGCAGCAAAAAAATAAGTAAAATTACCCAGCATATCATTGAAGAGGTGTTCTGTGAAGGACCTGTCGAAGTCGGTGTCTCTGAAAATGGCAGTATTGGTTTGGAACTACTGTCAGCAAATTCGGATAAAAAAGTAACATCACTATCTTTGAGCAAAGATGATGTTGTTATTGTTACCGGTGGCGCTCGTGGTGTTACTGCGGAAAGTGCAATGGCAGTGGTAAAAAAATGGCGTCCCACTCTGGCAATATTAGGTCGGAGCCCTGAGCCAACGGATGAACCTAAATGGCTAAAAACGTTAACAGATGAAGGGGCAATAAAACGCGCGATTATCGGACAGTCGAAAAAGAAGTTATTACCAAAAGATGTTCAGGCGCAATATCGATCTATTATAAACAATAGAGAAGTTTTAACTAATCTTGAGAGATTTAAAGCGGAAGGATCCACCGTTGTTTATCGATCTGTTGATATCAGGAACGAAAACGAGGTTACGAAAGTAATCAAAGAAATCACAAAAGATTTTGGAGCTGTTCGAGGATTGATTCATGGAGCCGGAGTCCTTGCAGATCGACTCATAGAAGATAAAACGGAAGAACAATTCGATTTAGTTTATTCAACAAAGGTTGCTGGACAATTAGCATTGCTTGCGGCGCTAAAAAATGAAGATCTTAAATTTATTGCAATGTTCTCGTCGTCGACTGGACGTTATGGCAGGAAAGGGCAAATTGATTATGCTGTAGCTAACGAAGTCCTCAATAAAATAGCTCAACAGCAGTCAATAGAGCGTAAAAACTGCAGAGTGGTTTCCGTAAATTGGGGACCTTGGAATGGCGGTATGGTAACGCCCGAATTGAAAACAATTTTTGAGCAGGAAAATATTGGCTTAATTCCTTTAAAAGCGGGAGGAGATTTGCTTGTTAGAGAAATTAGTCTTAATGGAGGCCGACACCCTGCCGAAATTGTCGTATTTGGACCTAATACAAAGATTACGTCATCCTCACAGGTTAAGCAAAGAAAGCAATCATCCCAAACCCATACTTATACCACGGCATTGGAACGAAAATTAACTATCGATGAATATCCATTTTTAATATCCCATGTTTTGAATGGAAAGGGAGTTTTGCCCATGTCTATAATGATTGAATGGATGGGGCATAGTGCGATTCACGGTAATCCCGGTTTACGTTTTCATGGGCTCGAAAATTTTAAGATATATTCAAGATTGGATATTGGAGTAGATAACGCGATTACAATTCGTCTGAAATCTGCAAAAGTTCAGAAGGATAATAATCAATTTATTGTTCCGATTCAACTGTGCCGAGTTGTCGCTGAAAATGAAATTGTGCATGCAGAGGCAGATGTATTACTATGCGTCAAATATCAGCAAGTTGCATCTCAAATAAAAGAAGGGAAACTCGAAGATTATCCCCATAGTAATGATTTTTACGGTGGTAATAAATTGTTCCATGGAACACTCTTGCAGGGAATAGAGCGTATAGATGGAATTTCTAAAAAGGGAATGATTGGATGGAGTAAATCCGCCTCACTACCTAAAGATTGGATTAACAAACCGTTAAGGCAAAAGTGGTTGTCTGACCCGTTGGTATTGGACGTTAGTTTTCAGTTAATGATTTTATGGAGTATTGAAGAAGATGATACTCCTTCGTTACCTGTGTCGATTGGAAGTTATCAGCAGTTTCAAAGTGATTTTCCAGGAGATGGAATGCGAATCGTAATTCAAATTACCGATAAAGTTGCGTCTTCAATTCATGCGGATATTGAGTTTCAAGATAGTCGAGGTTTAATTATTGCAAAAATTAAAGACTATTGTTGTATTCAGGACAAATCATTATACCAGGCCTTTAACCAAAATAAATTAGAACCTGCTTCACATACTGTTTCTTAGGAATGACTGACATACCAATAGCAATTGTTGGAATTGGCGGCATTTTCCCTGAAGCGCTCATTCTTGAGAAATTTTGGAATAATATTCTTAATGGCCGTGATGCAAATAAGGATGTTCCTGCGGGGCGATGGATACTTGATGCCAATACCTTACTTGACAAATCTGGAGTTAAGCCAGACAAAGTATATTCAACCCGAAGTTGTTTTGTCGAGAACTTTTCCCTGGATATTGCTGGCCTTGATATTGATCCTACTTTTTTATCTTCACTTGATTTACTCAATCACTATGTCCTCCATGCGGGTCGAAACGCATTCTCAGACTGTAGAACAGCCCATTTGGACTTAAGTCGAGTCGGTATTATAATTGGTAATATTGCATTGCCTACAGAAAAATCTTCGGCCCAGGCGTTAGATATACTCGGTAAAACATTCTTTGAAAAAATTCCGAAATTAAAGACTAACGACTGTGGTTGCTCCAATAATTCCGTAAATCGTTATGTTACCGGATTACCTGCTGGAATTCTTGCTAAGGCTTTGGGATTGGGTGGAGGAACTTATACATTGGATGCAGCTTGCGCGTCGTCTCTATATGCTTTAAAATTAGCAGTTGATGAGTTACAGACAGGCCGAGCGGATGCAATGTTGACCGGCGGTGTCTCCCGTGCAGATTCGTTATACACACAGATGGGTTTTTCGCAACTTCATGCATTGTCGCTGAAAGGGAAATGTACGCCATTTGATGCTCAAAGTGACGGATTAATCGTAGGTGAAGGTGCAGGTATTGTTGTCTTAAAACGATTGGATGATGCACTCAATTCTCAGGACACTATTTATGGGGTCATCAAAGGGATCGGACTATCAAACGATATCGAAGGTAATCTTCTTGCTCCTAATTCAGAAGGTCAATTACGTTCCATGAAACCTGCTTATGATCAGGCCAAACTAAAACCATGGGATATTGACCTTATCGAATGCCATGCAACAGGTACTCCTTTGGGGGATCGGGTGGAATTTAACAGCCTCTGCCAATTATGGAAAGGAGCTCTTAAAAGAAAGAATAAATGTGTTATTGGTTCAGTAAAGTCGAATGTTGGTCATTTACTTACTGGTGCCGGAGCTGCAGGTTTAATAAAGGTCCTGTTATCATTGAAAAACGAAATATTACCGCCGACTGCAAATTTTAAAACGCCAAATCCAGATTTGAACGTTGATAATTCCCCATTTGAAATTCTTAAAGAGGGAAAAAAATGGTTTAGAAAAGATGACAATACACCACGAAGAGCTGTAATTAATGCATTTGGATTCGGCGGTATTAATGCCCATGTCATCGTTGAGGAATGGCTGTCTGGAACAAGAAAATCAAAAAAAACAACACGTCCTAAACGAAATCAGAGTACACAGATACCGATTGCTATCGTAGGCATGGGGACGTATTTCGGGCCGTGGAAAAACCTGAGAGAATTTCAGGAGCGAATTTTAGGTGGTGATAATACAAAGGCAACAGATTTTAATCGTCAATGGTGGGGAGTTTTGGAAAGTGATTGGTTTAAGAAATCAGGGTACAATCGATCATCATTCCAAGGTTATTATATAGATCAGCTAAACATTGGTATGGGAAACTATCGTATTCCACCTAACGAACTTAAAGAAATGTTACCGCAACAACTGGTAATGCTGCTTGTTGCAGATCAGGCGTTTAAGGACGCAAACTATAATAGTGATGACGGATTGCATACGGGTGTATATATTGGACTTGGCTTAGACTTATGCACAACTAATTTTCATTTCAGGTGGGCCTTATACAATCGACTTAATGATTATTACAAAAACAATGGATCAGAACTTTCGGAAAGTGAATTTAATACGCTACTTAATAAGATGCGGGATGCTGCCGGCCCTCCATTGAATGCAGACCGAACTATGGGAGCATTGGGTGGTATTGTTGCGAGCCGAATTGCCAGAGAATTTCGTGTTGGTGGTCCAAGTCATACGATTTCAAGTGAGGAAAGTTCAGGCATTCATGCATTGGAAGTTGCTTGTCATGCGTTGCAAAACGGTGAAATAAATCAGGCTCTTGTCGGTGCAGTCGATTTAGCTGGCGATATTCGTTCATTGATTAATACCCATGCAGATCGCCCATTTTCAAATCAGTCAGCTTTGAAACCATTTGATATTAATGCAGACGGCACAGTTGCGGGAGAAGGCGCTGCTGCACTAATATTAAAAAGACTTGATGATGCCGAACGTGATGGAAATCGAGTCTATTCAGTTGTAAAGGGGGTCGGTTCGGCATCTGGCCCTGATTTTAACACACTTGTTCCCAATACCGACGCATACAAAGCCGCATTTAACCGCGCGTATTCTCAATGCGAGATCAAGCCAGAATCCATTCAATTACTTGAAGCTCACGGAAGTGCATATCCCCCCGAAGACGACATGGAATGTTCTGCTTTATTGAATCTATTTGGTAGCAAAAATGATGAATTTTCATGTTTTCTCAACAGTGTAAAATCTGATATTGGTCATACTGGCGCTGCTGCTGGGTTAGCATCAATTGTAAAGGTTTGTTTGTGTCTCTATCAAGAACTACTGCCACCATTGAGAAATGTTGACTCATGCAATCCTGAACTGGAAAAAATTGGATTTGTTTTTCCAAAGGCATCCCAATTTTGGTTACGAAATAGAGTAGATGGTCCACGCCGAGCTGGTGTCAGTTGTTTCAGTATGGATGGCAATTGTACCCATGTTGTACTTGAAGGATGTGAAACGTTGAGTCCGTCTTTGGTGACCGATGACCGGTTTCAGCCTCTTGGCGTTCGACCTGCAGGGATATTTGCGATTGAAGGTGATACTATGTCCACCTTAAGTAACCGGTTAATTGAACTAGAGGAATTTGTTGGAAATAGTAGTTCACGCAGCATTGAATACTGGGCACGAAAATGGTGGGCCGAATATCCGACCGATACAAAAAGGAAACTCGGATTGGCCATCTTAGCAAAAAATCAAAATGAGTTGATTTCATTGATAAATAAGGCATTGGAAAAACTAAAAGAAGACTCGTGGATTCCAGATGCGCGTGAACAAATATTCTTTAATCAAAAACCATTAGGAAAATCAGGGCAATTGGCATTTGTCTTCCCTGGTTTCGGGAATCATTTTCGGGGAATGGGAAGAGATTTATCCGCGGCCTGGCCTGAAATATTTCATAAACAAGATGCAGAAAACGAATTTCTGCACGATCAATTGTTGCCCGATTATTTTTGGTATGATAAAACCGGGCGCGATGCATTTAAAAATCATAAAGCCATGATAACTGGTCAGGTGTTTATAGGTACCACTATTAGCGATATTGTTCGCTATTTCGGCGTTAAACCAGATGCGATGATTGGCTATAGCCTGGGAGAGTCTTCTGGTCTTGTTGCTTTGGGTGCATGGAATGATAGAGATGAAATGATTCGGAGAATGAATGCATCTCCTATATTTTCTAATGAACTGGTAGGAGAATGTCGTACTGTTCGGAAATCATGGAATATTCCTCACGAAGAAGACGTATCGTGGACAATTGGTATGGTTGATTGTTCTCCACAAAGAGTAGAAAAAATAATTAGCAAAAAAGACAAGGTATACTTGTTGATTGTTAATACTTCAGATGAATGTGTTATTGGAGGAGATAATGATCAAGTTGAAGAAGCTATAAAATCTTTGGGATGTCGATTTCTTCCTATCTATGGAGCACCGACGGTTCATTGTGAGGTTGCCAAAGCAATTGAAAACGAATATCGGGAATTTCATACTTTAAAAACTGATAAACCGAAACATATCCGATTTTACAGCATGGCCTGGGAAAAAAGTTATCCAATAAGCAGTGCTAAGGTTTCTGATTCTATTCAAGCTCAAGCTTTGACGAAAGTAAATTTTCCGGGATTAATAGAAAATTCATACAAAGATGGAGTTCGATTGTTTATTGAGATAGGTCCAGGTGTATCCTGTACCCGCATGATTTCCAGCATATTAAAGGATCAGCCGCATGTGGCTAGGTCAGTTTGTTATCACGGCCAGGATAGTATTGTTGCGATTTTGCGTTTATTGGCGAATCTGATTGCTGAACGGTCTCCAGTTAATCTAGCAAATCTTTATGGTCATGCCACAAATGTTTTAGAACATCAGGATGGATCAGATTTCGACAAAACTAAGTATATCACAGTATCAACTGATGCAGGTGGATTTGTGATTCCTGATCTTCCCAATGCGAAGATAAGTACTCCTGTTATAAAGCAGGTAATTTCAGCACAACCGAAGGATTTGGAAATTCGACCAAAATCATCCAATGTTTTCGATCCAGTTATTCAGCATATGATTCATGCAGAAGAAGAAAAAATTGTCGCTCATCAGGAATACCTTGATTTTTCGAATCAACTATCCAAAACCATTTCTTCTAATATTTCGTATCAGATGCAATTGATTGCAGTGATTGCCAATCGGAATGGTGGTGAAGCGTTGTCTCAGGAGATGTTAGATCAGTTGAAACTTACATCACCTTTATCAAATTTTGATCAGACTCTTAATACTGGCAAACAGACTTCTGACATCTCTACCATTCAAAATCCTGACTATAGTCCCATTGCAAACGATGAGTCTATCCGGCCAGCCCTAGATCGAGACATGTGCATGGAGTTTGCAATCGGGTCAATAGGAAAAGTTTTGGGACCCGAATTTAATGAAGTCGATACGTATCCAACTCGTGTTAGATTACCAGATGAACCATTGATGCTTGTCGATCGCATTTTAGAAATCAATGGCGAAATACGTTCGATGACATCAGGACGAGTCGTTACCGAACATGATATTCATCCAAATTCATGGTATTTAGATAATGGGCGTATTCCGACGTGTATTGCGGTTGAAGCTGGACAAGCAGATCTTTTTTTGTCAGGTTACCTCGGGATTGATTTTGAATCCAAAGGTTTAGCCGTTTATCGATTATTGGATGCCGAAGTGACATTTCATAGTTCGCTGCCAGGACCCGGAAAAGTTATTCATTATGACATTAAAATTGACAATTTTTTCAAACAGGGCGATACCTATTTATTTCGATTCAATTTTGAAAGTACTGTCGACGGAAAACCATTACTTACCATGGAAAATGGGTGCGCTGGCTTTTTTACACAAAGTGCACTTGATGCAGGTAAGGGGATTATAAAAACGGAGTTTCAGAAAAAGAAGGTAAAGGGTATCATTCCCGATGATTGGAGTGAATTAGTACCCATGGTTGTGGAATCTTATAGCGATGATCAGATTGCAGCCCTAAGAATTGGCGATTTTGAGGCGTGTTTTGGACATCTATTCTCAGGTATCATACTCAATGATCCATTAACGATTCCCAGTGGGAAAATGAAGTTGGTCGATCGCGTTCTGGAGCTGGATCCTAAAGGAGGTCGATTTGGTCTAGGTATTATTAAAGCAGAGGCAGATATCCATCCGGATGACTGGTTTCTAATATGTCATTTTGTGGATGATAAGGTAATGCCGGGAACGCTGATGTACGAATGTTGTTTACATACCTTAAGAATTTATCTGATGAGAATGGGATGGATTGGGGAAAAAGTTGACGCGGTATGCGAACCCGTTACTGGAATTAGGGGGCGATTGAAATGTCGTGGTCAGGTTTTGCAATCTACAAAAAAAGTGATCTATGAAATCTCTATCAAGGAACTTGGATATGATCCAGAACCTTATGCGATCGTTGATGCATTAATGTTTGCAGATGGTAAAGCGATTGTTGAAATAACAAATATGTCGGTTCGACTATCTGGTCTTACCCGCCAAAAAATCGAAACACTTTGGAAGTCACAAACGGCTAAAGAAAAATCGTTTCAAGTGCAACAATCAGAAATTCCAATATTTGATCGGGATCGAATTCTTGCGTTTGCTATAGGTAAACCATCGGAAGCATTCGGCGAGCCATATAAAATTTTTGATGAAGGGCGTAAGATTGCCAGATTACCAGGACCTCCATACCAATTTTTGGATCGAATAATCGCTATTAATGCAGAACAATGGAAGATGGTTGGCGGTGGTGAAATCATTGGAGAATATGATGTGCCTCCTGATGAATGGTATTTTGAATCAAATGTGAGCGGTATGCCGTTTAGCGTATTGCTGGAAATTGCATTGCAACCCTGTGGATGGTTAGCCGCCTACATTGGATCAGCGTTAACAAGCGATGTTGATCTAAAGTTTCGTAATTTGGGAGGAAGTGCTGTTCAATATCTTCCGATTAATGAAACTGCTGGTATTCTGTCTATTGAAGTAAAAATAACTTCAGTATCGACTTCTGGTGGAATGGTTATTCAACATTTTGATTTTCATGTAAAAAATCAAAATCAATCAATATACAAAGGAAAAACTTATTTTGGTTTTTTTACAAAAGCTGCTTTATCAGATCAGGTTGGTATAATCGGAGCAAAACCTTATATTCCTGATGAAAAAGAAATCGCTCGCGGATCGTCATTTCCGTTTCCAGAAAATAAACCATTTCCGGATGAAATGCTCCGGATGATCGATCATGTTAGTTTGTTGGTCAAAGATGGTGGGCCTGCGGGCAAAGGTTTTATTAGGGGCATAAAGAAGGTTAATCCTGATGAGTGGTTTTTTAAGGCTCACTTTTATCAGGATCCAGTATGTCCCGGATCACTTGGTCTTGAATCATTTATTCAATTGCTACAAGTATTTGCAGTTGAGTACTGGGGAAATAGCCCTAATTTAAAATTTGAAAATATCGCTTTAAACCAAGAGCATATCTGGATTTACAGAGGTCAAATTATACCAACAGACGATCAGGTTACTGTCGAAGCCTGTATTACGGACATTGATGAGGGAAATCGTATTATTTATGCAGACGGTTTTCTTAGTGTTGATGGCCGGAATATTTATGAAATGAAACAATTTACATTAAAATATTTAGGATAAAATTGTGCGTTATAATCGTGTATATGTTAGGTCAATAGGCTATGAGTTAGCTCCAGTTGTCGTCACATCATCGGAATTAGAAGAACGATTAGAAAGTTTATATGAAACACTTCACATTCAACCTGGACAGCTGGAATCATTAACGGGAATTTGTGAACGACGATGGTGGGAACCAAATACACCGTTGTCACAAGGTGCAATAAATGCTGCCAAGGATGCGCTGGTAAAGGGAGATATCGATATTTCTGATATCGAAGTACTGGTGTATTCAGGGGTTTGTAGAGAAAACTTTGAACCGGCCACAGCGTGTCCGGTTGCGCATGCACTCGGTGCCAATTCCAAAACGATTGTCTACGATATTTCAAATGCTTGTCTTGGCGTGCTGAACGGTATGCTTGATATTGCCAACCGCATAGAATTAGGGCAAATTCGTGCGGGTTTAGTCGTATCCTGTGAAAGTGCAAGAGAAATTAATGAAACTATGATTACGAAGATGCTTGATGAAAAATCAATGGATTTTTTCCTGAAATCATTAGCCACTCTTACAGGGGGGTCAGGTGCTATTTCCGTATTATTAACCGATGATTCATTTACCGAAAATATAGGTCATAAATTGATAGGAGGTATGCATCGAACTGCTCCAGAATTTCATAAATTATGCCGATGGGGTACTGAACGTTCCTCAAATGGACATATGTATCCCTTCATGACAACTGATTCTGCAAATGTTCTGAAGTATGGTATTCAATTGTTTAAAAGCACTTGGATAGATTTTTTAAATGAGATTCAATGCAATGCTGACGATGTCGATAAAATTGTTTGTCATCAGGTTGGCGCTGAACATCAAAAGCAAATATTAAATGCGTTAGAAATGCCGAAGGAAAAAGATTTGAGTACATTCGAATATTTGGGTAATATTGGTACTGTTTCTTTACCAATAACGGCAGCCTTGTCTGAGGAAAGAGATATTTTGGAGACGGGTGAACGTGTTGGCTTTTTGGGAATCGGTAGTGGACTTAACACATTGATGCTAGGCCTGGAATGGTAGATCGATGGATTCGAATAATCGATGAATTGTCTTAAGTGTGGTGAATACATCCCCGTAAATTATTCAAGTTGTCCAAACTGCAACAGTCCAATCTCTGATCATGAAGAAAAGGAGGTCGATGAAGAAGAAGAATTGTATTCCATTGGTAACGAACCTATCGAGGCTGAGATTGTAGACGAAAGCATTGAAATTCCGAATAAAATCGATACAAAGACTTGCCCATTCTGTGCTGAAATCATAAAGTTAAATGCTGTTATCTGTAGATTTTGCAAAATGAATCTAAAAACAGGAAGGCTCGTTCTTCCATCGCAAAAAAAAGAGCCCGAATTTGTAGATTTTCTTAAATATGGCTGCGGATTTATCCTTGCCCTGCCTTTCTTAATTTTTTTATTTATTATTTTTTTATTTAGAGGATGTGCGACACTTAATGGATTGTAGATTATGCGACGCAAAACTAACGTCCAGTATTGAAACAATATTTGATAGGGTGATACATTAATCATAATCGAAAATTGTAGCTATGAAACTTTCATATTTAGGGCCTGAAAATACTTATTCCGAAAAAGCGGCAAAGTTGTTGGTCGAAAAATTAGATGATGGTGTTGAACTGATACCGTTACCTACAATAGAAGCCGTAGCGCGTAGTTTGTCAGTTGACTCAAAAATTCATACAGAGTTTGCCGTTCTTCCATATTACAATTATTTAGAAGGTTTGGTTCAAGAAAGCATTGATTTAATTTATGAAAATCAACTATACCTAATAAGCTCTCAGCGGGTTGCTGTTGAATGGGCATTAGGTGGTTCTGAAAATAATTCATCTAACTTCGTATATTCCCATCCAAAAGCATTGGCGCAATGCTCCGACTATCTTTGGACACATTTTCCAAACCACCGTGAAATTGCTGTCGCCAGCACTGCTGAAGGTGCAGCGAAGGTAAAAAAAGAGAAGTCAGGTATGGCGATCTCAAGTGCCGAAGCGCTAAATTCCTATGGTCTTAAGATTATCGGCAATGACATCGGTAATAAGCGGCATGGAAGGACTAATTTTACAGATTTTTATCTTATAACAACTAATGATGAATTCTATGAACCTGCTGAACAGTTTTTTACAATGATAGCAATTACACCGCAATTTGATCGTTCGGGACTTCTTGCGGAAATTTTGAGTCAAATCGCGTACTACGATCTTAATAATGCAAAAATTCATTCACGTCCGGCAATTGATGATGTGTCAACAACCGATGTTGAACCACAGATGTTTTATCTTGAAATAATGTGTCATAAATCAAATCCTGATTTTATTCGTTGCATTGACGCAATCAGGTATCGGTTAACACCGAGAGGGAAAAATATTGAAGTTGTGAAGGTTTTGGGATCTTATCCACGACCCTCACTCGGAAGTTGACTCTCTATTCAAAATGTGAGTGGTTCCGGGAATGCTTGAGGTTGAGGTCAAAGTAACGCGGTCATTCCTGACTGTGCACATATGATTCAGCCAGAAATGACCAATTTACTATTGGCCACTCACATTTTGAATACAGACTCAGGAAGTTCTTTATGAATCATTCGTTGCTAGTGTGTTCAGGTTTGCATTAGGTTTTATTGCAATGATTGAGCAATTTCTTAGCCGTAGTTCTCTTACCGCACAAGGACATCGTGATTGGATTATCAGATAATGTGGACTGAGGATGAGATGACGTTTGCGATGAGGTATTCATTTACAATTCCAGAATATTCGACTATAGAGGAGAAATATAAATGGCGTTAAAATTTGGAACCAGCGGAGTTAGAGGTCTCGTTACTGATATGTCAGATCGAGAATGTTACCTTTACACTTTAGCGTTTCTTGATTTTTTACGAAATCAAAAATGCCCAAATAAAATTGCAATTGCAGGTGATCGCCGGAGTAGTACACCACGAATTATGAATGCAGTCGCCTATGCGTTAGCAAGGGAAAATGTTGAAGTTGTAAATTGTGGAACAACCCCAACGCCAGCTCTCATAAACTATTGTATTCAAAATAAAATTGGCGGAATCATGGTGACTGGAAGCCATATTCCTGACGATCGCAACGGCATTAAATTCAACGTGCCGAATGGCGAAATTTTAAAAGACGATGAATCTGCAATTGCGACATTGTATAAAAGGTTTAAGGTTGCTGACAATGATTTTAATTCTGATCCTGAATATCCCTTTGATGACGCAGGCTATTTGAAACATGATATAACTGGAATTCTCCCAGATGTGTCCGATAAAGCGCAAACAATATATATAAAAAGGTATCTCGATTTTTTTCCTCAAAATTGCTTAGATGGAATGTCAGTTGTCGTCTACGAACATTCAGCGGTCGGTCGAGATCTTTTAGTCGAAATTCTATCAGGACTAGGCGCTGATTTAACATCAGTAGGCCGGTCTGAAATTTTTATCCCTGTTGATACTGAGGCAGTCAATAACGTAGAGAACCTTAGGCAGTGGGTCAATGAAAATCAAGCAGATGCACTAGTCAGTATGGATGGCGACAGCGATAGGCCATTGCTTATGGACGAAACCGGAAAATTAGTTCCCGGAGATATTTTGGGATTAATTGCAGCTATGTTTTTTAAATCAGATTCTGTTGTCGCGCCTGTGAGTTGTAATACGGCGTTGGAGCGTTGTCAAAAATTCCCTAATATCACGAGAACAAAAATAGGCTCTCCATATGTAATCGCATCAATGATGAGCGCTATTGCGTGGGCCCATAAACGAATTATTGGTTATGAAGGAAATGGCGGCTTGCTTACAGCATCAAAACTTTCTATGCGGGGGGGCACTGGTAAGTTAAGTGCTTTGCCAACACGAGATGCTATTTTACCTATACTTTCCGTTTTAGTCTGTGCAAAGCAGAAGAATAAATCTATTTCAGGAATTGTGGATGAATTGCCGAACCGATTTACAGATAGCGGCTTGCTTCGAGAATTTCCAAGTGAACGTGGTAAACACTTAATATTGCGACTGCGTCAAGAAGAAGAAGAGCTGGTAAATAACTATTTTTCGCGTGATTTTGGAAATGTTAAGTCCATCGATTTTACCGATGGTGCTCGAATGACATTTGGAAACGATGATATTATTCATCTCCGTCCTTCAGGAAATGCCCCGGAATTTAGATGTTACACCGAATCAGACTCAATTAAATGTGCCGTTACTAATAATGCCAGAGCACTTGAGATTATTGCAAATTCTACCGATGATGATTTTCAGGGTGACATAATAGAAAAACTTGGTGAAGATTATACGATCCAAGAAAAGCAAATCTTTGCAAATTTAGAATCAATAAACTCGACCATCCTGCATGGGACTGGCATGGATATCATCATTATTTCGACGACGAGCAGTTTTCAGGAGGAATATTGGCAACAGCGGCTTGAAGTCACACGCGGACAGATTACAAATGATGATGCACTTATTATTGCAGTTCATGAGGATTGGATAGGTGGAGCTGGTAATGGGCTAGGTACTCTATATGCACTGAAAAAAGCTGAAATAAAGGCTAAAGAAAAATTTAATATTGATTTAACGTCAAAAATCAAAGATGGCGCATCGGTCGGACTTTACCACACTGCGGGAAAAGGAACACGCTTAGCACCGCTGCCAGGTAGTGAAAATAATAATAAACCGGGTGTGAAGCTTCCGGGAATGGTCTTCGTCGACGATGAATCCACACCGATTACCATATTAGAAACGGTTATCAAACAAACGTCCCTATATGCATCTAGTCGCAAAGGACGAATATCTGTTTTTTGGGGAGATCAGATTTTTATCCCGGGTATTGAAGTAAAGTATACGCCAACTCACCATGCTGATATTTTATGCTGTCTCGGCCCTATGCCTGATGAGAATGAATGGCTGGAACGTGGGTTGGACAAATACGGGTTAATCACTGTAAATAGCGAAAATAATGCAGCACAGGTTGAGAAAATAAGTTATGAAACAGCAACAGGATTGATCAGAAACAAAGTGATAGGTGTTGAAAAAGGCATTGGAGTCAGCTTAGGTTCATTTAGCATCTCAATGGAAATTGCTGAACAATTATTGACTGAATT
The DNA here is from genome assembly GCA_021772675.1 of Verrucomicrobiota bacterium. Lineage (GTDB taxonomy): Bacteria > Verrucomicrobiota > Lentisphaeria > JABSQK01 > JAJFLO01 > JAJFLO01. Next base: position 30,154 of record JAJFLO010000112.1, read on the forward strand.
TAAAGAGGAATTAGATCAAAAGAATACAAAACTTGATGCGGATCCACATTTTTGGATGCCAATGACCCTGGATGAGGCAACCTATTTAAATATCATGTCAGCAAAGGGTGAAAGCCCAGACCAAATCACAAGTCATTACAATCGAATGACAAAGTTCAAAAAAGAATTAGAAGAAAAGAATTCTTCATTAAATGTATTTGGTGCAGTTGATGTTGGAAATGAAAGTTATTGGTGGGATTATGGCCAAATTAAATATTATCTCAAGAATTGCCTCAAAATGATTGATCAGGACCATGAATCTGAGGCAATGCGTCGCTTTTTTAATCTCCATAAACGGATTGATCACAGTGAGTTAAGCGAAGGAGTAACCGTTGACGACAATTCATTTATATGGGGATCGAAAATTAATAAAGGGTCTATTAAAAATAGTTTATTGATTGGTGTGAATGCAGGTGAATTAGATGTGGAAAATTGTGTGATGATAAAAATAACCGCAGCAAATATAACCGCAAAACATTCATTGTTATATAATGTTGCTGAAGACAATAAACTTGATCTGGAACGCAATTCGGTTAGGGCCGATAGTTTTGTGCCATTTTCAAGTCATTATTCATTATTGACAACAATCGATCGGGATGGTGGTAAAGATTGGAGTATAAAATTAGAAAATAATGAACTCAGTTTCGAAGAATTATTCGATACGAACAAAGACGTAGACATCGTTCAGGCCGAAATGTTTACAAAAATGGAGCATCAGCGAGTTTCTTGTGCAATTTTCCAAACAATTTGGTGATACACTGTTCATCTGAGTCCATTATATTTATTCCCTAAGTTGAGAAATACGAGTCAGTGTAAGTTCCAAGCGCGATTGGAATTCACACTTCAGCTTGGTTTTTTAGGTTTCCAATTATGAAATTTCACCCTATGCATCAGCTTCGATGACCGCTATAACCTTATGCCAATTATCGACTTAACAGCATTGGATGTTGACTGATTTGAAGTACTTTTGCACCTTTGACCTGTCCACGTTTTAGTTCCAAAAGTGCCTTATTTGCCTCATCAAGATTATAGATTTGAATTTTCGGTTTGATCGGGATTTTGGCTGCAATCGATAAAAACGACGATATATCCCGGGCTGTGACATTAGCGATTGATTTGATTTCTCTTTCAAGCCAAAGGTCATCTCCATAATCAAGATTGAGCGTAACCGTTCAGCCCCCCCGGTTTTCCTTTTTATTAGCGCTGTGCTCTGCTGGAGCAGCTATGCTACGGCAGCAGCGGGAATTGGGGGGGCATCGTGGCCGCGTCGTCTTTCAGAGATGACATGTGCCAGATAATTCC
>JAJFLO010000113.1 GCA_021772675.1 Verrucomicrobiota bacterium
TTTCGGCCAATCTGAGGAAAAATCACCGTTCGGAGCTTTGTTCGAAATCACTTACACATCAAATATGATCACGTACGCAATTGTCTTTATTCAAGCGAGTTACACGCTATTTTATGATTGTCACATTTTGAAAACGCACCCTTTCGTAACAAAACCGTATGAATTAATCAGGTTAAGCGTTACTACATCATATTTCATAATTTTTATGTCACCTGTGATTAATGTAAATTTTTCACTCATAGCCTGTGCAACTATCATTCAGTAGAAAGGATCCCGATGAAGTAGAGATAGCTCTTTAAATACTTTAATATGCGATACAGAAATATTTAGAATTTCATATCCATATTCTGGAAGACTTTCAAAAAAGCCAGCTGGCAGTTTTAGTTTTCTGATATTTAATTTTATTTCCACCCCCCAAAGTGTGGCAATGCTGACATAGACGATATTCTCTGGATTATTAATAAGGGAAGTCGTTTCTGGTTTAAGCTTAACCCTCGTTTCATCCATTGCCCAGAGTAAAGTATGTGTGTCATGAAGCAAATGCACTGGATTTTCCTTAATTAATCTATTATGCCGAGTGCCTGAGCTTCATCTTCCGGCCATTCGTCAAAATCGTCAAATATAGTAACTTGACCATTGAAATGTCCCGTTCGTTTTGGGACTTTTGCCGGTTCATAACGTGAAATCTTCACCACCGGGCATCCCATTCAAGCAACAATAATTTTTCTCCGTTAGATGCTTGTTCGACAACTTGGGAAAATTTCGCCCTTGCTTCTGTTGCATTTTACGTTTTCATATTAAAAAACCTCCTGCAAACAATACAGTCTAACCAAGTCAGACTATCAAGCTTATATAGACACCTAATTAGAAAACTTCAAAATCTTTTCTTTGATAACAATCTTTGATATTGGTTTGCTGATGTAATCGTCCATGCCGGCCTCCAGACAATTCTCTCTATCACCCTTCATTGCATTTGCAGTCATTGCAATAACCGGTGTTTTAATGCCCAAATCACGGATTTTCCGGGTAGCGTCAATACCTCCTAAGTTAGGCATTTGCATATCCATAAAAATAATGTCGAATTTATTATCAGTGACCATTTCAATTGCTTTTAATCCATCTGAAGCAAATTCTACATGATGTCCCATGCGCTGCATCATTTTCCCTGCGACTTTTTGATTAACTATATTGTCTTCAACTACCAGCACTTTCGCGGCAAAATTCTCTTTTTGTGCTGAATTTTCATCTGTGTAATGATCACCTTTTTTGTCTCCTGCAAATAAGGATTGGAGCACTGATGTCAGAGAAGACTGTCTTAACGGTTTAAATAGATAGCCATCGATATTTGATTCTTTAAGTTTTCTGATGTTTAACACGCTCATATCAGCAGTAACCATAATAATCTTTAGCGATCGATTCGGAAATTGATGCTTAACTTGATCAATAAATTTAAATCCGTCGGTGGTTGGCATGACAATATCCAAAAAAATAATTTTAATCTCAGGATTATTCTTAAACTGTTCTAATCCTTCATCTGCATTTTTCGCTAATATTGGATTTAATCCTATGTCCGAAACAATTTTCTCTGTTATGCGCAATGCCTCATTATTATCGTCGACAATAAGACATGTAACGTTTTCAATATTTTCAGTAGCTAACTTATCATTAGCTGGACTGACTTCCTGAATTTTATCAAAAGTTAATTGAAAGTAAAATTTACTGCCCTTTCCAATATCACTTTCAACGTGTAAACTCCCTCCCATTAATTCTGTTAGCTTTTTAGAAATCGATAAACCTAAACCGGTGCCCCCATATTTTCGGGTTGTACTGCTGTCAGCTTGCTTGAATGGGGCAAAGACCATATTTTTCTGTTCATTCGTCATACCGATCCCGGTATCGAAGACGCTAAATTCCAACTTTGTAGTTGTTTCACCTTCACTTACAGGTTGCAGAGATATGATAATTTCTCCTCTTTCCGTAAATTTTACAGCATTGCTAAGTAGATTGATTAATATTTGGCGGATCCGCGTTGGATCACCAATTATATTAGAATGCACTTCGCCTATATCTACCAAAATCTCAAGTTGATTACTTGCAATTCTGCTACGGACCGCATCGCAACAATCATAGACAATACTTTCAACATCGCAATCAATAGCTTCCAGATCAAGCTGATCAGCTTCGACTTTCGACAGGTCAAGAATATTATTTATTAAATCAAGCAAAATATCCGATGAATTTTTTATCATTCCCATAAAATCACGCTGCTCATCACTTATCTCATCATCAAGGATTATCTGAGAAAATCCTAAAATACTATTAAGCGGTGTTCTGAGCTCATGACTCATATTTGCCAGAAAATCACTTTTAGCATTACTCGCTTCTTTTGCAGCCTTTAATGATTTTTGCAATCGATTCGCAATTTCTTTTTCCTCAGTAAGGTCACGGAGAATACCTGTAAATAAAAAACCTTCTTCTGACTTACTTTGTGACACTGATAAATATAGGGGAAACAAGCTCCCATCTTTACGCAGTCCTGACACTTCTCTTCCGATTCCAATGATTTTTTGTTCGCCAGTTTGCAGATATTTTCTTAAATAGCTTTCATGATTTTCTTTATCCGGAGACGGTATCAAAATTGTAACGTTTTTGCCTAATATTTCGCTTTCGGTGTATCCAAATAGATTTTCCACCGATTGATTAATTGATTGAATAATTCCACGCTCATTTATGATTATAACACCTTCAACCAGTGAGGATATAATTGTCTTCAGCAAGTCTTCTGCTTCCAGAATTCTTTTGCTTTTCTTTTTATTTTTATGCTCTAAAATCACGGTTCCTATGGAAATAAAGATGAGAAAAACGATTAATGATCCAAAAACAATACGTAATGGCGCTAACCCACTATAGGCTTCATCATAATCAATTTCTGTAACCAAACCGATATCAAGATTTTTCATCCAGGTCCATGCTCCCACAACAGTGACCCCGCGATAATCCCTGTATCCATAAGCATCTATATCTGCAACACCACTTATTGCAACACTGGCCATCTTCGTTAATGGCATGATTGATCGGTCAATTTGTGGGACAAAGCCTTCAACCATATTACTGCCGGGATCACGAATTTGAATATTCAGAATTGAATTGGAATCTGGATGGTCAGGAATAACGCCGAGTTTTCTCAGATCATGGTTAAAACGACTATCGGATAGCATTAAACCATTGCGATCAAATGCGTAAGTTTCTCCTGATTCACCACTTCTTCCAACACTAAAAATCTGAGAAAAACCGATTTCGGGACGAATACGAAATAATAGAGCTGCAATAATAATTCCACTCTCATCAAGAACAGGTGACGCGGAAAACATTGTTGGTCGATTCTCCTTGAACTCACCGTTAATATCTGGCAAAGAAATTTTGGAGAGAAATGGTTTTGTCACTAATGAATTTCCCAGTAATACACGATTAATAAAATTGGGTTGGTCAATTAAATTTCGTTGTCCGATCGGCTCGTCTAATAACGCTGCTATATTATAGCCATCCCTGTCAACGACCACAAATCCAATGAAATTGTATTCTTCACATACAGGTTGCAAAACATTTCTTAACAACTTTAACTGTTCCGTGCTGCTCAGAAATTCACTAGATTGATCTCCGAATTTAGCAGATTCCAATTGGTCTTGAATTGCGTTACGAACCAAACTATGGGAAGCCCAGGTTTCCACTGTTTTTCTTTGGTTTTCATACCACAACGACAACGCGGTTTCTTCAGCCTGTAATATAGTAGACAGTGATTTTGCGATATCTTTTTGGATTGAATTTTCAACAGTGATATATGACCAGCTTCCCAGCACCAACACTACTATTGTAATCACTATCGGGAGTATTTTTAGTGATATAATAATTTTACTCATAAAATCCCTAACAGTTGCTGGAAAGGTTCATTAAAGGACTGAGGAACAGCCCCACGTTCCTATTCTGCCTAAATCAAAATAGATAAATTTGCCATATCTCTGGAACCTAAAGACAATGAATGAAATTTACAGTTTACTACTTAGTATATTTTTTAAGATTTTCAATATCTTCCCGCTCAAAGCATGGTGCAGGTTTCCCCATCATTTTTGCCAGTGTCTGAACAAACAGCTCAAATTACAGAGTAATGCAATTCTCGTTAAGAAAAATCTGCAAAATGAACCGTGTATATAATTCATTCCCACAATAGAAGCGATTCACAAGAGAATTGTATGATTCAAATCCACATAACCTAAGGACTTCAGGCATAGACAACTTGATAATTTAGCCAAAAAGAATACGTTTCCGCTCAATTTTAACCGCATGTGTTATATGATTTTTACAATTGCTATGTTTTGTTTTATCTTCCACGTTAGATTATGACCGTTAATTGAAATCTTCAATGCATGTGTGATCTATTATCAAAAACCATCAATATCTGAATGTGAAATGAAAGATCTTGTTTGCCCAGTTTGCCACAATCACCTAAAAGTTGAAGAAGACACGCCCAGAATAAAGTGTGAAAATTGCGGTATCTTTTACACAAAAAAACGAAGAACCTGGGATTTCAGGTCAAATTTAAATGTTAAATCTGAAGACTGGAATTCACTGCAATTTGATATTTGTTACCAGAAAATCGGTAAATTTATTGATGGCTACGAACATGCAAAACGAAGTGGCATTCCCAAATTTATTGAAGATTATAGATTATCCAAGGTAAAAGATTGTTTGGCACAATATATCACATCAAAGAATCATGGTCATTTATTGGATTTAGGATGCGGAAACGGCTGGTATGCATTGAGATTAAAGGAAAAGTGGGGTTACTCAGGGGAAATTACGGGAGTGGATGTTTCTCCATTCCAAATCAATGTTTTCAAGAATGAAATCGAAAAACGTAAACTAACTAACATTAAGGTATATTGCGCTAATAGTGAAGTTCTCCCATTTCCCGATAGTTATTTTGATAAAATAGTGTTAACAGAAGTGCTTGAGCATGTGATGTCTCCAACAAATACAATAAGGGAAATTTCCCGAGTCTTAAAACCGGGGGGCACCCTCTATCTTTCAACACCTTCAGGTCCTATTTGCAAGTTCTGGAAAATCGTTGTCTGGCCAGTCCAAAAAATCAAGAGAATTTTTGTCCCAAGAAAAACAAAGCCGGAAGATCAAATCTATGATGTGCCTCTCTCCAAAAATTCAATTGTAAAAATGATCTCTCAAAATGATTTAAAAATTATCACTTATTTTAAATCAATCCTTCTCCCTCACGAATCCTATCTCCAGTTTATCCCTATTCCTTTATTACGTATAATGTTAAAACTAGCCAAAACCCTGGAACAGGTTAATGTCATTAACATGTTTTTGGGATTACATTATATGTTCATAGTTAACAAACCTTGGCATTCCAACCCGGTAATAAACAAAAATTAAAGTAAGCTGGTTTTATGCAGGCTAAAATCCTATTTGTCATTGATGACTTGGTCATCGGGGGAGCAGAACGGGTATTATTCGAATTGTTGGAAAATATCGATCAATCGACATACCATTGCAGTATTATTGCCCTTTTCACAACGGAGACGCTCGGATACAAATTTGAAGAAATTGGTATTTCCTGCCATAATTTAGGACTCAAAAAATCCAACCTATTTTGGTCACTACGTTCCCTTCGCAGCATCATTGCAAGAAATAACTACGATATCGTTCAGTTAATTCGACCGATTAGCCGGATTATTGGAACCATCAGCACTATTGGATTACCAAACGTAAAACTCATTTCGAGATATGATTCAATGATTTCCTGTGAAAATTTCAAATACAGATTTTTTGAAAAAATTGTTATATATAGGTCAGTACGTATTATCAGTCCATCTAAAGCTGTTTTACAGGAATTGACATCAAGTTTTGGCATACCGAAAATTAAAAATGTTGTTTTTTACAACGGTATAAATGGGAAAGTGTCTGCAAGAAAAATAAAATTTGATGATGAAAAAATTACAATAGGAACAATTGGAAACTATAGCTGGAAAAAAGGGTATGAATTCGGTTTGGAAACGATTAGGTGTCTCGCAGATCAGAATCCTAATATCAAATATCAGATTATTGGACGAATAGACAAAAATGCGCCAGTGCATAAAGTTATTCGAAAATATCAGCTAGAGGAAAATGTCGAATTTTTAGGTGAAGTAAATGACATTTCTCCATTCTTAAATCGATGGACTATCTATTTTCAACCTTCAAGAACAGAAGGTTTTGGATTTGCGATACTTGAGGCAATGAGCTGTGGAAAACCAATTGTTGCTACCAATGTTGGAGGTATACCGGAATTGATTACAAATAAAATAAACGGATTACTCGTTTCACCAAATGATGTTGAGGATGCAGTTACCGCATTAAAATTATTAATTGCAGATCGCGTTTTATGTGAACAATTAGGAGTTAACGCAAAAAAAACTGCCTTAAATAAATTTACGTTAACGCAGATGGTGGATAATCATGAAAAATTGTATCATGATGTTATGTCCATGAATATGAAATAGTCCAAAAATCATTTAATTTTGGGGATGCTTCACGCTAAGCTCGAAAAAGTAGTTTACACTTTTGTTAAAAAATATTCCTTTCATTTAAATTGAATATCGAATATCGAACAAGGAATTATGAATGACGAAGGAAAAAAACTTCATGATTCTACATTCCTTGTT
>JAJFLO010000114.1 GCA_021772675.1 Verrucomicrobiota bacterium
TCATGCTATCATCAATAAATATATTTTAAAAAATCAATAAACAACTAATAAATTTTGGAATGGAGTTTGTAGTGACCAAACAAAAACACTAAATCGTTGAAAAATAACTTGTTACGACTTTTAGGTGTGAAAGTTCGGCTAATAAAAAGGTGTCATGTTAAAATCAAGCGTATCTTGAATTTTTAGGCTACGGGTCATGTGTTCAGAGTTTATGCTAATGGCGATTGGAAGACATATCAACAATTGCGCGTGGCGGAAGAACATAACCGATTGTATCCGTATGAATTAGCAGCATAATTTGTTCTCCAAGAAATGGAGCCGCACTCTTCTATAAAGCTTAAAAATTTTCATGCTTGCTTTTGCTTTGATAACGGCCAAGGTTTTGTATTGTACATGTAGGCCTTAACATATTAAATGCCCCTGGCTACATTAATTATTATTTTTTCGACCAATAACAATACGATGCGGCATCGGTGACGGAAAGGGAATAATTTTTGTGCCAATCATACCTTCTGCTGCCATCCAATTCTCAACGTCAACATCGGCATGAACTCCACCATTTTCAGCGGTCAGCATCATATTTAGTCCGAAAAGAGTTGGAAATAAAGGACTAGTGTTCCCCTTATCAGTAAATACATCAACAATTGCAAGAATTCCATTACTGGTTAAGGAAATCACGGCACGCTTAACTAAATCCTGACAGGTTAATTCTGATTCACGATGGAATACACCTGAAATCAAAACAGCATCGTTATTGTCAGGAAAGTCAGTTGTCATATAGTCACCTGGAAGCGTGTCAACATTTGCATCAACACCCATGGATTTGATAATTTTTTTCCCAATTGCAGCGATATCCGGCAAGTCTAATGCAATCGCTCTTAAATGAGGGTAACGCTGCACAAACAACCCTGAAAACGTCCCTGGTCCCGCGCCAATATCGAGAAGTTGTCGACACTCAGATAGATCAACCAAATTAGTCAAAACACCTCCTATAGCAAGTGCACGATTATGCATCCCGTATACAAAATGTTCCGTATTACTTGCTTTCCCTCCTAAGTAGGTTTCAGGAGGAATGGAAGGCTTAGCTGATTTTACAGAAGCCTCCAATTGAGCCCAGATTTCAAATAAATCATCGCTATATCGAATCGAATTCCCAAGGTAAAAATCTGTTCCCGGTACGAGGTAAGTTTGACTTAATTCACTATTACGAAATCCATCAGGCTCTTCAGAAATCAGCCCCAGTGCTGAGCATGCATTAACCAACAGCCGTGTTGATCTTGGGTGCGTAGCCATTAACAAAGCGAGAGAGTCTATTCGTTGAGGACCTTTGCTAAGATATTCGAATAACCGCAGTCTAATCGCGGTAAATAATGCCTGGGATCCCCAATACGCCGTTGAGAGTTCCATCAATGGAGTGGAATCAGGTATTGGTTTATTACTATCTGCTGATTTCATCTATTAGTTTATCTCCTTTTTTAATGCGTTACACCCTCTATCAATATCTCATTCGTGTTGCAAATAAGCACACTGATGGCACATGAAGCCTTCCCAAATATTCAGTCCGTATTTTTTGCGTATTAAATGTGTTGCAATATTCAGTTTCTCAAAATAATCACGCAGTTGCTTCAAACGTTCAGGATGATCCCTTCCCGCCCTCCCCTCAGTATAGCGGGGGCATATAAATTCAATATCCAGAATTTTCTCTACCTGAAAATGACAAATATTGTTTTAATTGATTTATCAAAAGTCGTAAATTTAACGATCTTCACAAGAATCTGTAAAATCATAGGGATTTGACAATCTGCATTTTGGGTAGGTCGAAGATCTTAAGCTTAAAATACTGCAGATCACGATATCCATAAGCCTGCCTGTTCAACCAACCGATTTTATTATTGAACCCTTCCATTGATGCAGAGGTTATTTTATTCTTCCAAAATGCAACAATTCCATCATATTTAGCCCTAAGAGTTTTAGCCATTGTCTTCAATTCTGCAATACCGGTTTCCTCGGCTAATGCACACCACCTGACAAAACCAATCCTTGCTTCTTCTTCCCATTCTGCAATGGCATAAATATTTCTATAGATATCCGCAACTGAATTGGTACTATTATTTATGCCCAGAGTGCTATAATATCTAAAATGGTCTTAGAGTTAAGATATTATTAAACACATTACAAAAAGCATCAATTCAATTGCGGATATCTATAAGACACTCTTTCATTAAGCTCATTTCCCCAAGATCACTGTAAGTTTCTCTTATTTCCTTGAGGTCATTCTGAACGCAATCGGTAAAGTTTTCCTGATTTTTCAATAACATGAACCGTTTCCCTTTGAGAACCTTCTTTTCGTCTTCTTCAAGCTTGTTCATTGTCTTTCGGCGGACCCTATTAAGTTTGTCATTCATTAGCTTTACCACGTGAAAGCGGTCGTAAACAATAGTTGCTTCCGGGATGGTCTCCTTAACCCATATCAACAGCAACTGTACTAATTTGACAAGCTGAACTCTTCAAGCGTTTTGCAAACGGAGCAAGACTGTCACCGCTTTTTCCATTGCCGATAAAAAGGACTGCACCCTTGGTCAAATCTCTGACAACTGTGAGAAATCCTTTACGTCCAATATAGACCTCATCAATGCCGATTGCTGTTATCTCACTTAAATCTATTCGGGAATACTTTTTCTTGAGGTATATCTTTTCAATATCTTTTACTGTATTCCAATGCAGATCGAGATGTTCTGAAACAGCTTTAATAGTCATTTCATTACGTAGATCGATAGCACAACAAGCTACAGATTTAGTAAAATGACTCTTTTGATTCGGTAAAAAATCTAACTTTTCCATCCGATACGCACCGCAATTGTGACACTTTAGCCGATGGACAATAATTGTAAATGACATCTTAAGCTTTCCCATAGGCAGCCCTGTTACATCTCTACTTCCCACTGGGGTGGCTGTAACTTCAGGACTCATGCAAGAGTTACATTTGAATTTCTCACAATTCCGCTTAATGGTCCAAATAAGATGCATTTCAATGTACGAATAACCAGCTCTGAAGAATTGAAAAATTTTTCGCACTAAATTAGGCTCAATTAAACATAAACGCATTGTGTTAAAAAAAAATATTTTTTCGCAATGCGTTTTTTCTTGACGTATTCTGATTTGTATATATACTACTCATTATGAAAATAAAACAAATATCCGAAAAAACACTAAGACAACGTATTGTGGTCAAGATTAAAAAAGTGGCCGGGTTTGACGGGTGTATCGCTGGCTCCCTGGTTCAAATTCATCGAAAGTGCGGACGTCCCACTTGTCGTTGTGCAACCACTGGAGAAAAACACCCTGCATTTGTTCTTACTTCAAAAGTTAATAGGAAGACCAAGGCTGTTTATATTCCAGTAGGCATGGTCGAAGAGGTTCGAACCTGGGTCGAAAATTATCGCCAAATCAAAAACCTGCTCAAGGAGATCGACGAATTATCCGAACAAATTATCCGTCAGAAAGTCCCCGCAAGCCGGGCCGTCGCCAGGAACAAAAAGCTCCTGAACCAGTAAGCTGTGATATGATTATAGTGCGTTTCATATGACTTCATACTAATATATTGCATTATTTGGCTTATCGATGTACAGTTTATGAGTTTGTTTCTGTAGTAAGAACTCATGTACGATCGAAAAACGAGGTGATATTTTGTCGTTTCAAGGCTTTG
>JAJFLO010000115.1 GCA_021772675.1 Verrucomicrobiota bacterium
CTTAACTCGCTCATAATAAATTGATTAGAGAAAATTTCACAATGAAAGTGAATTTTCATTCACTGAGATGTAAAATTGAGTTAATCGGCTTATTTGAGCAGAGATTAGGGCTCGCAGCAGAATACTGATGAATTATTCAGGCTAATAGATTTAAGATTATAAATTTCCTTATCTGGTTTCTAAAGTTCGCTTTTCAGCCATTAGAACAACAACGGGCTCTCACTAATCCGACGCCAACATTTGATTTTGTAAATTCTGAAAATCACTCCTGTTTTCCGCAAGAACGATCAACTTATCATTTTCCTCAATACACATGTTTTTCGGCGGATTAAGAATATGTTTTCCCTTATTTAAAATCCCGATAATTTGTAAATTAGATGGATACTCTAATGCATGTTGTAAAATATCGCGAATTGTATAACCGTTGAGCCTGGTTTCAAAAATATAAAACTGACTTCCGACAGTGTTTCTGATAATTTGCTGAAAGATATCATGAATTCCCGGGTATAAGTATTCCTGTACCAACAAACAATCAGTAATTCCTTCATGCATGACAATACCATCGGTTTGTGCTCTGCGCATCATTTTTAAATTATGTTTACTAACTAGCTCAACAACAACTTTGATTGGACGACCAATCTCCCGTTCGATCATTTCAACAATCGCACCGACGGCAAATGTCTTGGTATCAGTATCCGGGTTACCGGGGTCCTGAGCCAGAACGAAAACACCTTCACATACGGTCACATTGGCTTTCATAAGGATATCTTCCCGCGCTGGATTTCCTTTAACAAATTGAAGATTGGCCGCAGCTATTTCATCAGGAATTTCATCAAGAACGTCACTAACAAGAACAATTTTCTTTGATTCATATTCTGCATTAGCTCTAAGTTCTTCCACTACCTGCAACACTTTATCAATACCTGGGAAGTGGCAAATTATGATGTGATCTTCGTACCTAATATGCATCAATCCTTTTTTTCTTTTTGAGATACGCTCCAGCATAGATTCCGCTAATATCCCAACAAAATAGCTTATGATCCCAATCCCCACCAACATGCATGCATACGAAATAATAAACCGCCCAATAAAGCTCTGAGCATAAAAATCACCGTATCCGACAGTAGTCATGGTGACCATGGACCACCAGAGGGAGTCAAGCAATGTTAAATCTTTTTGGTGAGATATTTCAAATATATAAAATAGTAATCCGAACAAAACATTAAAAAAAATTGCTAATGCCGATGCTTTACACAACTGAATTTTTATAATATCTCGTTTAGAGAACCAACAAATTAACCGTTTAAACATAACACTTGCGTCATCGTGATCGGTTACCACATTTGAGGATAGAATGTCATGGTTGGACGAGTGTTAATCGAAACATTTGTAACCGTCCCCAAAAGTCAGGTGCCAAGGTTAAAATCAAAACCAATATCCAAACCATATTGGCGAGACATAAACTGGATCAAGATAAGGATCATAATATTCGACAACATGTTCTTTTATAATTATCCGTTCCTTATCAGCTTCACCATTGGATGATGACATGAATTTATCATCATAATCATTTAAATACTTTGGAGTATATGCATTCTCTTCCTTTTGCAGCGCGAGTACATGTTCTGCTCCTTGGACAATGATATCTTCAATGACAGCTTCGGCAGGAACCATACCTTCTTCTTCTTCGAAACCCAATTCATTCCATTGTATCGCGGTATCACAAATTTCCAAAATTTCATCCCAAACACTACCTAACAGTAAATCAAATTGCCATCCAGTTTTGTCTTTGCCAAATCGATCTTCGTTTATAAAACTCATAAATACAATTTCGACGGGATTCAACTTTTTATAATCGGCAACCGCAACGCGCAAGTCATCCCAGCGGTCTTCACTGAGAAGCAAGTTCCAGGAAATTTTATCCTCAAAATCAAAATAGGACTCAAACGCAAATTCACCGGTCTCAAGATCAACGGCACAGTATATATCAAATACATTTAAAAATTCTGTATACCGATCCATGAACTTAATTAAACTTTCACGGCCTTTAACGGTTGGAGTATAGGATTCATTCTTCTTGATTTGGATCAATTCTTTTACCAGCAGCCACTCCAGAATTGACTCCAGATCTTGATCATTTTTGCTCAATAATAGTGGAAATTCGTGCGGTTTATTTATCATATATTCCAGCACATAAATTCCAGCAAATTGCATTTTCTGATCTTCTGTTATTATATATGGTTTTGGCATTAGGCATCCTAAATTATAGTGTGTTTGTACGGAAGTTGTAACATTAAGCTGCCACTGTCTGGAGTCATCTCATCCTGCCAATGAATCACACAGTTTCAATTTTGATTCCACTCTTTATTACGAACAAATGTTAGTACCTAAATTCAGATTAGCAACAGCCATAAATACATTTTTAAAACTAAAATTGGAATGGGTCCGATTATTCGATGGATGCATTCAAGTTGACTGAGCAACAATCTGTCACTCAATTCAAAACGGATGGTCCCTATAAAATATCAAGAAATAATCAATGCAATCTTAAGAAATCTGTTGGACTTTGGACGAATCTACTGCGAAAATGCAAAATTTGCCCAGCCCCCCCTGAATTTTCCGTTGGATTGGTTCAATATTCTCCTTAATTTCGTGGGGAAATGGTCAAAATTAATCAATTTTCGAGTAATTTGTGATTGAGGGTCGTATAACTGTGAATGAACAGCTCCTTAGTTACTTTTTCCGAGTGTTGAGTTCTGAGAATAAATTGAAATTGAATTTATTTGCAGAACTCAACACTTAGGGCTCACAAATAAATAACTTGGATAATTTCGCGCTCAAATTTATGTCAGGTTTGGGCGATCTGATTGGCGAAAAACAGAAGGAATATTGCAATATTTCAATGTTTTTCGTCATTTGGATCGGACCTATATGACGTGAAGATAAGATGCGAAAAATCCAAGTTATTTATTTGTGAGCCCTAATACAAAAGTATCCCTTAAAATTTTTATCAGTTTGACATAAATAATTTCATTCAGTAACCGATAAATATATTCATGAAAGTTTATTCTAATTCAAATAGTAATTCCAAAGAGAAAGATTTAAGAGGTTTGATTCGATGATATCCAAGGTACTCGCAGTCGATGATAAGCCGGAAAACCTGTTCGCGATGAAGCAGCTTCTCCGCCCGGTAAACATTGATCTTTTTACCGAAACGTCATGTATGAAAGCCTTATCATTAATGAAAGAGTATGATTTTGCGTGTTTACTATTAGATGTGCAAATGCCAGAGATTAATGGTTTTGAACTGGCAAAAATGATTAATCATAGTCCTGAAATCCTTCAACCCCCTCCAATAATTTTTGTAACTGCTATCAGCAGAGAAAGCGAACAGGTAAAAACTGGCTATGATTCGGGTGCAGTTGATTATCTTTTTAAGCCGATCGAACCCCTTGCAGTGCGGAGTAAAGTTAAAATTTTTGCCCAACTGCATGAACAACGGCATCAGGCTCAATTGCATGGTGATATTCTGAAAAAAGAAATTGCCGAACGTGATCTACTGGAAAAACGACTTAGGCAGGCTGGGAAAATGGAAGCCCTCGGTACGCTGGCTGGCGGAGTCGCACACGAATTCAATAACCTCCTGTCTATTATTCTGGGTGCTGGAGAAATAACAAAAAAGGAAATAATAGCTAAATGCACAATCAATCTTAGAAATATTGAAAACATCCTAAATGCTGGCAATAGAGCGAAACGACTGGTTCAACAGATATTAACTTTTTCCCGTGAAAATAAACAAGAGATGAAACCACTCAATATGGCCTCAATGCTCCGGGAAGTTATTAAAATGATTCGCTCAACCACGCCGACAACGATTGATATCCAACAGAATATCGATATAGAAGATTCAGTGATTCTGGCTGACCCTACCCTTATTCACCAAATCGTCATGAATCTATGCGTAAATGCAAATCACAGCATGCAAAGTACGGGTGGAATTCTAACCATTCAGTTAACAGCAGTAAATATAAGTGAAAACTTTGCGAAATCGAATGAATTAGTAAGCGGAGAATACTTAAAGTTAACCATTAAAGATAGCGGCTCTGGCATACCCACTGATGTAATCGATAATATTTTTGACCCTTTCTTTACAACAAAAGACGTTGGTGAAGGCACAGGGCTGGGTTTGTCAGTTGTCCATGGTTTTGTTAAGAATCATAATGGCGCAATTACGGTGCAAAGCGAAGTTGGAAAAGGGACGACGTTTAACATTTATTTCCCTAAATTCGAAGGAGAGGTGACAGTTGATCCCGTCGTTGAAATCCAATCATTATCCGGACAAGGAACCATTTTATTAGTTGATGACGAAGAAATTTTACTAGAAGTTGAACAGCAATTGCTGCAAAGTTTGGGATACATCGTTAAAACAACAACCAATGGAGAAGATGCATTAAATCTCTTCAAATCGAATATCAACATGTTCGACCTCGTATTAACAGATCAGACAATGCCCGGAATGACAGGCACTGAACTCGTCAAACATATTTTGGAAATACGATCGGATATCCCGGTAATTCTGGCATCGGGATTTAGTGACAGCACGAGTCCTGAAATAGCAAAAGAAGCGGGAGTATACGATTATGTCATGAAACCTATTGATTTACCAAAATTAGCTTCAATTATACACAATGCACTCAGTAAGTTGAATTTGAGCAAACTCAAACCAACTCAAAATTGATAATGAATCTCAAAATTTTTACCGTCTTCTTATACTTATACAAGAGTATTATAAACAATTCATATTAATTCAAAAAGTTATTTGACAAGCGAAACCTAGCGCAAATCAATGTCAACGACATTGCAATAACACACCTTCCCCCAAAAACAAATTCTGTCATAAATTTTTGCTGTTTTTCCACCAAATAAATACGGCATAGTTGTATATACAAAATGTATGTGTAATTCCAACTATCTGAAGCAGTCGCAACGAATAGCTACCTCGCATTTCTCACAAAGCAGCTACTATGAGAAATGCGGGTTAACGTTTTTAAGGCTATAAACTGTTTCATTCGCAGGGAAATATACGACGCCCTACAAAGACATTTGATACTACGTTGATCAGGTTAGTGTTATAGTACATCAGTCCCATCAGTACCTAGTGTAACTCAAATCGCAAACTGCTCTGTAGAAAATTCTACCACAGATATTTCAATTTCATTTTTATATGTTTTTATTTTATGGTACCCCTCCCGAAAGTATCCAATCATCGAAATCTTCTAGCTGGCTTTTCTCACTAATGTGGTAACGAGATAACTTAGATTACGTCATTTGAGTATTTTATCGATGAATGGTGAATGACAGTGTGTCGAGACACACTGAATCCGAGAATCGAGGCAAGATGCTGAATTGATGTGATATTCGTTCTCATAGTAAATGCTTGATTGAAAAATAATGGGTTAGTTTCAATCACCCAAAAAACATCCTCATACTGCCTTGGCATGAAAATTGCACAAAGAACCACATTCTTGAGAATTTTCCAAGGAAACTATCCATATCCTTAAAATTTATAAAAAAATCCTTAAAGAATTAAAAAAAATTCATGATTAAACGATTACTCAACACCGTTACAGCAAATTGTTTTATTGCAGAGCCACTTGCAAAACTCTTTTCCCTATTTCACAAATTAAACAGATAATAATCGAATCGAAAATCATACAATGAATATTTTGGCCGTATCTATGAAAAAACATATTACTTATAGACTTATTACAATTGTTTGTTTCACAAATGTATATATCTCTTCAATTCAGGCTAGTGAACTTTCTGAATTAAAAAATAAACTTCAAGCTCTTCACCATGATGTGCGATTAAAGCAGCAGCAGATAAAACTGTTGGAGCAAGAGATAGCAGCAAGTGAATATAGGGACGCCAAACGTAACAGAATTTCGAATATAATTGTACCCAACAGTACTTCTGATGCTTCAAAAAAATCAATAGAAACATCGACTAAATTGATCTACTACTGGGATAACAGGGACTTTAATACATTCGCCTTGGTCACAAGTGCAAAAAGACTTCCCGGAGGATTTTCATTTTGGGGATTTACAGATCTTCATGGGGACCACAATAAAGCCAGAGAAAGCATCGATCATACTCGATTCTTTATGGAATACCGCCTAAGTCGGTCAATTAAACCAAAGTGGGCATTGGGAATTAAGGGACTGGGGTTCCAGGCAGAATTTAATGATTCTCAGGGTTCGAATAATAATCTTCTTCGTGCAGGTCTCACGTTTAAACACACAATACCCTCATTCACAAAAAAGAAGGGCTGGCTGCAATGGCGTGGCTTCCCCGTTGAATCTGATGGAGATGGAGGTCAGGCAAGTGTGATTTATAACTTCCCGTTACATGATCGAATCTGGATTAGTGGTTTCGCTGACGTGAATTTTATTAATAAAATTAGTGACCGATGGGTTATTGAACCCCAATTGAACATCAGATTAAGTGATTTAATAACGTTAGCGATTGAATACCGTCAGAATGGATTTGAACGGGCTGCAGCTGGTGTATCGGGTAAAGGTATCGCCTTAGGGCTGAGTATGTCTTTTTAATAAATGAAAGGATGAATAGCATATGAAATTTCGAACAATAATTATAGTGTCGGCAATATTGTGTGCGGCAATATTTATTGGCGTTGTATATAAAAAATCTGAGCATGGAAGTCAGTTAACAATAGGAATTGCTCAATGGGTAAAAAATGAACAATTTTCGAATAGTGTGAAGGGGTTTAAAGAGGGGCTCAACAAACTCGGATATATAGACGGTGACAATATTCGTTACATTCATGAATACAGCAATGCAGACGTAGACAAACATAAAGATATCATTGCTGATTTTGTCAGAAACAAAGTTGATCTCATTTTTACACAAACAACATTCGGGACACGAGCAGCAAAGGAAGTAACCACTGAAATTCCAATTGTGTTTACCATTGTAACTTACCCGGTCGAAGCAAATGTTATTGATACATTGATGGCCTCAGGAAATAATCTGGTCGGCACTCGAAATTACATTTCTCCTGCACGTCAATACTATTTCTTTGAACAACTTTACTCTCAGACCAAAACTCTGGGATTTGTGCACCGGAAAGGTGAACCAAATTCAGAAATTCAATACAATGAGTTTAGGGAAATGTTAAGTAAACGCAACATTTCCGTAATCGATATTGCCGCTGCTGATTTAAGCGACTTGCATCAGCAACTCAAAACGAACCGTGATAAAATTGATTCATTATATTCAGCCTGTGATACACTCATCCAGAATGGTGGAGAAGAAATAGTCATTGAATTCTGCAAAACCTTCAAGAAACCAAATTTTACCTGTAATACAAGTGGAGTTATGAATGGCGCATTAATTGGAAATGTTGCCGAATGGTCAACGATTGCCGGCATGGCAGCAGAAAAAGCAGCTTTGATTTTGAATGGAACGAAACCATCCCATATCCTGACCGAATCTCCACGAGAAGACCATGTTATTCTCAACCAACAAACAGCTAAAGAAATAGGTATCGATATTCCGGATTCAATTGTGAAACATGACACGTTAATTATTAACTAAATTCAGTGACATAGAAAAATGCAACTAAAATACACTGTTTGAACAACTTAACCATTTACATTCACCATTAAATATGAAGCTAAGAAATAAACTATTTTTTGCCATTTTATCAATAACGATTGTCGCCGTTGGATTAATTTGTGTTAGCAGCTACTATTTTGCCAAACGCTATATAGTCCGGACGACTACTGAAGAAATGGAAATCATTGCCAATTCGAAAAGTAAACGAGTCAGATCCTTTTTGAATGAGGTTAAATCGGATATCCGTATTGCCCAAGACTATTACAATATAAAAAAAAACCTGCCAACCCTGAATCAGAATATTTTGCATCAAGAATCTACAGAATTCAGACATGCCGGTGACATCCTGGATAGTCAATTAAGCACACTTAAGAAAATAAGAGGAATTGATGACATCATCCTTATTAGTCCAAAAGGAGTCATAGTATATACCGTAAATAAGGCACATGGTGAAAATTTGATTGGCAAACCCCTTATGGGTCTATGGGACGACGCATTCAAAGAAGGGTGCATAGACATTTATTTTTCTGACATATTTATCGACGATTTCTTCAATCGGAGTAATTACAAACTTCTTGTAACAGCACCTATTTTCGATGTTAAGGGCAAATTTGCCGGCGTTATCGGCTTCGAGACAAATATGAGCCCAATGTACGATGTTATCGAAGACAGAGTAGGTTTAGGGCAAACTGGAGAATCTTTGCTGGGTCACAAAAAAGGAAATTCGATAGAATTCCTACACAATCTTCGACATAGTCAAACGAATAATATAACGTATTCAGATAACATCGCATTACCAATCAGAGAGGCGACCCAGGGTCGAAGTGGATCTGGATTAACGACCGATTATAGAGCAGAACCGATTGTCGCCGCGTGGCGGACCATTTATGTACAAAACAGATCGTGGGGTCTAGTAGCAAAAATTGATCAAAAAGAAGCCCTCAAACCACTTATTGAATTTCAAAAAATAATTCTCGCCTTATTTATTCTTATTATTGCGATTGTCGCTGTTTCAGCATCCGCCATCTCCAGTCAGATTACCCATCCCATTTTAGAATTAATCGATCAATCCTTTAAGGTATCCAAAGGAGACTTTACTGAACGTGTGCAAATTCTCAGCCAGGATGAAATCGGGGATCTCGCTAAAACATTTAATACGATGACAGAAAATTTACAGAAAACAACTGTATCTCAAGACGTACTTGAAAAGGAAGTTGAACAACGGAAAAAAAACGAGAATGAGTTAACGAAACGCAGCCAACTTGAGTCAAGAACCATGGCATTACATGACTCAATGAAAGGCGAACCGGAACTAGATGCCCTTGGATCGATTTTACTCAATTTTCTATCTAAAAAATTAAATGCCGGAATCGGATCTTTTTTTGTTACAAGTGAATGTAAAACATCGCTAAAACTAGTGAGCAGCTATGCCTATGCCATAAAACAAGACACTGCCGTGGACTATCGTTTTGGAGAAGGATTAGTTGGGCAGTCTGCAGTAAATAAAAAACCAGCATTAATCAAAGAGGTGCCGGAAGATTATATTAAAATAAAATCAAGTTTAGGTGATACAATTCCCGCAAATATTCTTATCGCACCGATTCTATATGAAAATGAAACGATCGCCGTCATCGAATTAGCCGCTTTAGACTTACTTGATGAACACCTGATGGATTTTATAGAAAAAGTAAACGAAAACATTGGTATTGTCATTAATTCAGCAATAAATCGACGACGTATGCACGATCTTTTGGAAGAGTCGCAACGACAGGCTGAGGAACTGCAGGAACAACAGGAAAAACTAAAATCAGCCAACGAAGAATTGGAAGAGCAGGCAATCACACTCATACAATCAGAGAAGCAACTGAAAATTCAAAGCGAAAATCTCAAAGCAATCAACGAAGAATTAGAAGAAAAAACTCTGGAATTAAATAACGAAAAATCCTTTGTTGAAGCCAAAAATTCTGAAATTGAATCTAAAGCAAAGGATTTGGAACTAGCCAACCAGTATAAGTCTGAATTCCTGGCGAATATGTCTCATGAATTACGGACACCCTTGAACAGTCTGCTTATCCTTGCTCAGACACTTTTTGAAAATGAAGAAAAAAATCTAACCGGGGATCAAATCGAATCGGCCCGAATAATTTATAGTGGCGGCAAGGATTTATTAAACCTGATTAATAGTATTTTGGATCTTTCAAAGGTCGAAGCAGGAATGTTGGAATTAGTCATAGAAGAGGTCGTTTTCGAAAAACTAATCAAAAACCTGAATGATCAAATACACCCTTTATTTGAGAACAAAAACATTGAGTTCATTATTGAAAAATCAAAAAGCCTCCCATTATCAATCCAATCTGACGAAAAACGTCTTGAACAGATTTTAAAAAACTTGCTTTCCAATGCGATTAAATTTACTGACAAAGGATCAGTAACATTAAAATTTTATCAGGCTGCTCCAAATACTACATTTAATAATTCAATTTTTGGTGATCAAAATGTCCTTGCGATGTCAGTCACCGATACGGGCATTGGTATTTCTGCCTCACAGAAAAATACCATTTTTGAAGCCTTTCAACAAGGAGACGGTTCAACCAATCGCAAGTACGGTGGAACGGGTTTAGGATTGTCCATATCTCAGGAACTTGCAAAACTACTTAATGGTGAAATTCAATTGGAAAGCAAAGAAGGCCAAGGTAGTAAATTCACCTTATTCTTACCCATAGTTTCTAATATTGCAGTTACCAATGATAGTTTTGCAGAAGATCTAAAAAATATTGGCTCTGAAACAGTTAATCTTCCAAGTGCATTTATAAAAGATCATCGCTTTGGCGATACCGACCTAACCCCACCCACAAAGATATTCCTGCCAGATGATCGAAAGGATATTAATGAAGAAGATCAAGTTATATTGATCATAGAAGACGACTTAGATTTTGCAAAGATTCTTTTGGATACAGGTAGGAAAAAGGGATATAAATGCATTGTAACCGATGAGGGCATTAGTGGGATCTGTATCGCATTAGAACGCACGCCAAATGCAATAATACTTGATTTGAATTTACCTGACATAAATGGACTGAAAGTTCTGGAACAACTTAAATATGACCTGAAAACACGGCATATTCCCATACATATCATTTCGGGAAAAGACAATCATATTCCCAGTCTTCAAAAAGGTGCGTTTGACTATCTGAGAAAACCCATTGAAAAGAATGATCTTGATAATATTTTTTCAAAATTCAGCAAACAATCAGACCGAGAGCACTACAAACTCCTTTTGATTGATGATAATACAACAAGCCGGAAAAATCTTATTAAATTGCTCAATCGCAATGATCTAAAGATTACAGTGGCAGAAAATTGCAAGGAAGGTTACCAGATAATTCAACGCGAAATTTACGACTGCATTACTGTCAATATCAATGTCTTTGATATTGACGGGAGCTGCGCATTAGAAAACTGCGATCCAATGACCCTGCCACCTATAATTCTTTATTCGAATAGAGACTTGAGAAAAGACGAACAGGAAAAGTGGGAAAACTATGCGAAATCTTTAGTCATAAAGGAAGCAACTTCACCTGAACGTCTGATTGACGAAGTGACACTGTTCCTGCATAGCGTGGAGACATCCCTCCCTCCGGGTCAAAAAAAGGCCGTACGGATGCTCCATGATCCAGATGCAATACTCCAAGATCGGAACGTATTATTAGTCGATGATGACGCCAGGAATACATTTGCACTCGCCCAAATTTTTAACAAACACAACATGAACGTAACTATGGCGGATAACGGCATGCTTGCTATTGAGAAATTACAAAAGCAGAATAACATCGACCTCCTGCTTATTGATATCATGATGCCCGACATGGATGGCTATGAAACAATTGCTGAAATTCGAAAAATGAAACAATTTGACGACCTGCCCATTGTTGCACTCACAGCCAAAGCAATGCCTGAAGATCGTGCTAAATGCATCAAAGCCGGTGCAGATGATTACATTTCAAAACCTGTTAATATCGATAAGTTATTATCATTAATGAGGGTATGGCTATTTAATGAAAAGGGGTTAAAACAAGTATCTTAATATTCTGTATTATACTGCAAGCAGTAGGTTTTTCGACATTCGTTATTCATTTCAGGCAACAATTTTACAGAAACCTGTCGAAAACCTAATGGCTGTCGGTATAAATCAAAAAAATGATGGTGTGCTGCGGTGGAAAAATCCGACATAGAAAAAATTGAAATTGACTTACTACTTGAAGCGATACACAAAAGACACGGCTACGATTTTCGCCATTATAGTAAAACATCGATAAAACGACGTCTAACTCAACGATTAAGATTATCAAAATTTAAAACCTTTTCTGATATGCTTCCAGGAATTCTTTATGATGATGATTTCATCAATGTTCTACTCAAGGACCTATCAATAACAGTTACGGAGATGTTTAGAGATCCACCATTTTTCGAAACATTTCGAAAACATATCGTTCCAATAATTAAGGAAAACTCATTTACAAAGATCTGGCATGCAGGATGTGCGACCGGAGAAGAAGTATATTCAACCGCGATCATTCTGGAAGAAGAAAATTTACTTGATCAGGTTCGTTTATATGCAACAGACTTTAATAACAATTCCTTAAAAATAGCCAGGGAAGGAATTTACTCCCCGGATAAAATTAAAAAATATTCACAAAATTACCATGCATCAGGAGGAGAAAATTCACTTTCAGATTTCTACCATGCGATTTATTCATCAGTGAAAATCAATGAAGACTTAAAACGAAATATTACCTTTGCAAATCACAATTTAGTTACAGATAAGTCGTTTGGAGAAATGAATGTAATACTATGTCGAAACGTACTCATTTATTTTGACACGATATTGCAAGACAAAATCTTTTCGTTATTCAGAGACAGTCTTTGTGACAATGGCATCCTCTGCTTGGGAAATAGTGAGACATTAGAATTTAGCGATTGCTATAAACATTTTTCGGTCATTTCAAAATTTAATAAAATGTATATAAAAGGCCCTCATATAAGGGACTCAAAGATCCCTGCATTAAAAAGGTATAACAGTGTCACAATCTAAAGATTCAATAGATAAAAAGCCAAAAATATTGGTAGTGGATGATCGACTGGAAAACCTATTTGCCATGGAGAAGGCACTATGTCGGGTGAACGCAACAGTCATAACAGCACAATCCGGAAATGAGGCTCTATCCCTGGTGATGCGGCATCAATTTGCTTTGATTCTCATGGATGTACAAATGCCGGGAATGGATGGATTCGAAACGGTAGCATTAATCCACGGTGAGGACAAATCAAAAGATATCCCGATCATATTTGTGACGGCAATAAGTAAGGAAGATCAATATGTTCTAAAAGGATATCATACCGGTGCAGTCGATTACATTTTTAAGCCGTTCGACAAAAATGTATTAATCGCAAAAGTAAACATTATGCTTGAATTGCATACAAAACAAAAACAGCTGGAAGACAAAATTATTGAACACAAGAAAATTGAAAATAGACTGCTTCAAGAAATATCTGAACGCAAAAGCATGGAGAGAAAATTAATCCTCGCGACTCAACAGGCCGAATCAGCAAATAATTATAAAAGCATGTTCCTTGCAAATATAAGTCACGAGATAAGAACGCCTATGCACGCCATATTAGGATTCACAGATCTATTGTTAGAAGATGATCTAACCAATGAGCAGAGGGAGACATTAGAAATTGTTCAAAACAGTTCAAATACACTTTTAACAATAATTAATGATCTCCTTGATTTATCAAAAGTTGAAGCCGGCAAAATTGAATTAGAGCAACTCCCGATAAATATCAAACATATCGTCGCAGACATTATTAAATTAATATCGAATAAAATTGAATCAGAAAAGATCACTCTTCTCCTTAGTGTAGATGAAAATGTCCCTTCCAGGTTAATCGGTGACCCGACACGGCTTAAACAAATTCTTCTAAATTTATATAACAATGCATTAAAGTTCACACAGAAAGGAAAAATCGAATTACGTGTATTCTGCAAAGATGAAGATGATTCAAACTCAGATCTATCAAATCTCCAATTTGAAATCGAAGATACGGGAATAGGAATAGCGGAAACTAAAATTGAAACCATTTTCGATGCATTTGAGCAAGCAGATTCATCAACAACGCGAAAATTTGGTGGTACCGGCCTGGGTTTATCCCTGACAAAACATCTTATAAACCTAATGAATGGAGATATAAATGTTACCAGCCACGAAGGTAAAGGTTCGGTTTTTTCCTTTAATATTAAACTCAATAAAATTGTACCGAAGAATGCTGGCAAAACAGATTTGGCCTCTGAAAATCACACCCTAAATCATAACGAAAAGAATAAATCACCCGCGGAAAAACTAAAAATTCTTGTGGTCGAAGATAATGCTGTAAACAGGAAACTCATTGGAAAGCAACTCGATCGTTTCGGCTTTGAAATCGATTTTGCCATTGATGGGAAAATTGGGGTAGACCTGGCAACCAGCAATGCCTACAGCATTATACTTATGGATATGAATCTTCCAATAATGAGTGGTGTCGATGCAACCCGAAAAATTCGGCAATTTGAGTTAGATCAAGGTGGACATGTACCGATAATTGCCATGACGGCAAATGCAATGAAAGGTACACGGGAAGAATGTTTAAGAGCGGGTATGGACGACTATCTAACCAAACCGGTCAACAAAGAATTATTAAAAACAATTATTGCTAAATACGACGGGACACGAGAATTCGAAATTTTAGACAATCGCCATCGGATTTTATTAGTGGATGATGAGGAGGTCTTCCTGGAAATTCTTGAAATAACATTTCAAACACATTTTCCAACAGCAAAGATTAAAACAGCAACAAATGGCATTCAAGCCTCTGCCTTTCTGGGAAGTTTTCTTCCGACAATTGTGGTCATGGATCTTAACATGCCAGAGATGAACGGTGTGTCTTTAGCAAAATTCATATTAAATGATGAACGCTATAAGAACATTCACATCTTGACATTAACAGGTTTGTCCAAAGACAACGAACAAGTTGTTGAGCTAAAAAAGCTGGGCTTAAATGACATTTACTTCAAGCCCGAGCAGCTAAATGAGCTGATTCAAAACGCAAGAGAAATTATCAGTAGCTGATCTCAGATACCGTCAGGCATATCAGCGAAAATAGGTCGTAAATATTTGGTCGCATTTTAAGCGTAATTGAGACAGAAAATAATCGTTCGAATCTACACGGTCTCGTTTGCGAAAGAAGAATGAGATTTTACCAAGATTTACAAAAAATGAAGCATCCCTTATTGGCTACACTTCACACATTCAAACCGTTAATATCACTCCAAAATCGGCTATAACAAACGGCAAATTCGAGTAATAATTCCTTGGTGGGCATTACAGGACTCGAACCTGTGACCTCTACCGTGTGAAGGTAGCGTTCTAACCAACTGAACTAAATGCCCCTATTGATTGTTGATATTAATAAACAAAAGGATGTTTACTTGTTAACCAACCTTCGTGAATAGTCGTTTTATCGATTTGAGATTCAGTAATCGGTCATCATCACTAGATAAGCTCGGCATAAGTCCTTCGGGTGTGCACGGAGCAGTTCTTGATGGAGTTTCGTTTGCATGGAAGTAAGTCGATCCGAGGATCGTCGTCTTCCACGCAAATGAAATTCTGCAAGAAATGCCCGCCCTTTGGGTTGTTTGTACAGGCGGATTTGCATCCTTAGAAGATTGGGGAGTACCTCAGTACGCCTCGATCCTACAAATATATAACTCCATCCAGTACAGACAATGCACACCCGAAGGACTTACGCCGAGCTTATCTAGATAACAAAAATGAGAACTCGACGATTCTTATTGTGAAATATCAGTTTACCAACTGGTACAAATATTTGAGTAATTACCAGG
>JAJFLO010000116.1 GCA_021772675.1 Verrucomicrobiota bacterium
AGCCGATTATCAAGATTACTGCCAATACCGACATTCGGCTTAGTTCAACAGTATTTTATCGATCATGCACTGGCATCCCTCTACTATTTTGTTTCAGCCCTCTTTGTCGGTGCACGATCGATAAAATACTAATCATTATCATGGGGACTCTTTGACGCCATACTAGCCGAAAATAAAAAATTCCAGGTCTGGTTGCCCCGTCTTAAGTTGATGGAAACTTAAATCGAGCTATGTTAGGTTCAATCGATTTCTCGATTAGCATTCAAATATTAAAAAAAAGGAATACGAAAAATGAAAAAAAATACATTTACCATGATTGAAATGTTAGTCGTCATGGCAATTATCGCTGTCCTGATGGGTATACTAATACCAGCTGTAAGCAAAGGAATGAAAAAAGCCAAAATACAAAAATCAAAAACTGCAATTAAAACACTATATATGGCAATTAAACAATATGAATCCACCTATGGATTCTTGCCATTTACAGGATCCAATGATGATGCCAATTTAACGAGTAGCCAATATGATAAATTGCTCGAAACACTCGCGGGACTTAATGATGTGAATGATTTGGTAGATACTAATCCAAGAACAATAAAATTTCTTCAATTAGATTCAGATGACACCTATAACGATTCATGGAATCAGCAGTTCAGAGTATCATTAGATCTAGATTATGATGAAGACGTAGAGGGAAGTGTCATTGATGGATCGGATACGCTCAATACCAAGGTTATTATTTGGTCCGAAGGACCGGATTCAGAAGGCCCCTCACAAACAACAGATGATAATGTAAATTCATGGGATTAGAATCATATTTGGAGTAGAGTCCACAATGAATATTACTCAAAAAAATGCTTAAAGCTGAAATCCCAAACAATTACTTATTAATTTCTCATGAAAAATCATAAAAGGTAATTGATTTTCATGGATTGGGATATGAATGAAAACCGGAAAGTTATTTTTAAAACTATCTATTAAGGTCTAAGAATTTGGTCATGGAATCCTCGCCAGATAAACGAAAATTAAGCAATCTTTCAATAGATTCAATTTATCTGGCACCATCGATACTGGCCGCAGACTTTGCCAATTTAACTCAAGATATCATCAGCGCGGAAAACACCAGCATTGATATGTTTCATATTGATATCATGGATGGTCATTTTGTACCAAATCTATCTATTGGTCCAGGAGTTGTCCAATCAATTCGACCGATTTCGAACTTACCTTTTGATGTACATCTCATGCTTGACAATCCGTTAAACTTTGTTAAGCCATTTGCCGATGCAGGAGCAAATAATATAACATTTCATTATGAATCGAATGATTCTATAATTGAGACGATTGATGTAATAAAAAAAACGGGTTGTTCGGTGGGAATTTCATTAAAACCCGACACTGAAGAAAATGAAATCCTCCCCTATTTAGACCTCGTTGATCTGGTCCTAGTTATGACAGTGGAACCGGGATTTGGCGGTCAAAAATTTCGCTATGATATGATTCGGAAAATAAAAATGATTCGAAATCATATACGCGAAAAAAATTTAAATGTGCATTTACAAGTTGATGGGGGCATTGATATCAAAACAGGTAAACAGGTTATTGACGCTGGATCAAATATTCTGGTTGCCGGTACGTCTCTCTTCAAAAATGAAAGTGGTTTGAAAAATGCTGCACTTGAATTCGAAAAGCTCATGATTTCATATTCAAAAACCATCATTTAATCATTAGAAGCAATTGCAGGTCTATTTGAAATACACTTAGGTAATAATTATGAATACAAATTCTCAGACATTGCTTAAAAACGAAATAAAGTCCTTGAAACAGACGATAGCCAATTTGGAACGATCTCAAGTAGCCAACGAAGATCGACAGGAATTGCAATATAAGTACGAATTCATTGTAAATACTTCCTGTCATTTTATGACCTTGATTTCAAAAGATTACATCTATGAAGCGGCAAATAAAGCCTACTGTAAAGCAGTTGAGAAAACAGAAAATGAAATTATCGGTAAAACAGTCGCAGACATTTGGGGAGAAGATATTTTTATAAAAGACATAAAACGACATTTCGATAAATGCTTTGCTGGCAATACTGTTGAAAAATATAACGACATGTTAAATTTTCCAGCTTTGGGGCTTCGTCCATTTGAGGTTAGTTTTTATCCCTATCGCAACAAAAATGGCAAAATTACCCACATCGTGGTTGTATCTAAAGACATTTCAGAACGACAGAAAATTGATGGGGAACAAAACAAATTGGAAAAATTAGAATCTCTTGGAGTGCTTGCTGGAGGAATTGCTCATGATTTCAATAACCTTTTAACAGCAATTTTAGGTAATATTGAACTCTCTATGAAACGGATAGAATCACACGATAAATTAGTTTCGCAATTAGGCAAAGCTGAAACGGCCTGCCTGCGTGCAAAAAATTTAACACTCCAGCTATTGACGTTTTCTAAAGGCGGAAACCCTGTAAAGAAAATAATGAGATTTGATGACTCAATATCTGATGTCATTCAAAATGCAATAACAGGCAGTGACACCAAATACAAACTTTCAATTTCAAATAATATTAGTCAAATTGAAGCTGATTTAGGGCAGATTAATCAGGTCATTAATAATGTTATTGCTAATGCAGATCAGTCCATGCCTAATGGCGGAATAACAACAATTTCCATAAAAAATAGAGTGCTTGAAAAAGAAAATTCACTTTCAATGAAAGACGGTCATTATGTTTATTTGAAGATTGACGATGAAGGCCATGGCATTTCCTATAAGCACTTAAAAAACATCTATGATCCCTATTTCACAACAAAACAAAAAGGGCGTGGCCTGGGATTATCAACTGCTTTCTCAATTCTGAGGAATCATGGTGGTTATATTTTTATCGATTCCATTCTTGACCAGGGAACAACATGTCATATATATCTTCCAGCGTTTGAGAAAAAAATCGAGAATCCAACGAATGGCTCGGGCGATCAATTTAGAACTGTTGGAAAAATTCTCGTCATGGATGATGAAGCACCAATTAGGGAATTAGTGAGCGAGGTATTGGTAGCAGCAGGTTGTTCTGTCGAATTTGCAATCAATGGAGAAGAGGCAATTGAGAAATATAAAAATGCGTTTGAGACAGATCGATCGTTTGACGCAATAATACTCGATTTGACGATACCTCAAGGTATGGGTGGGCTTGAAACAATACAAGCCATTCGCGAAATTGACAAAGACGTCAAAGCAATAGTTTCTAGTGGTTATTCGAATGATCCGGTAATGGCTTCGTTTAAGGAATATGGTTTCTGCGATGTAATTCCAAAACCTTATGCAATTGAAGATCTCTACGCAGTCATTCAATCGATTCTATCTGAAAAATAGACCCAACCCACCAAAATAGTACACAGAAGATTAACCGGCCAGATTATGCTTTGTGTAAAAATCAGCTTCTTTAACTGTCTCAATATCAACTTCCCTAAACTTCTCTTTGGTGCCAGGCAATCGATTCGAAACATGACGAATCCCCAAGACTCCGACAGTTGAAGCGCATACTGTTTTTATAAAATTTCGTCGATTTTGCTTATTCATACTTCCCATCTTCCCGATATTTTTGTGCTGCATGTTGGACATTTACCTGATTTAATGTTGTTCTCAATTATTTTATAGCCTATACGTTTTATGAGCAATGTCCCATCTGTGGGACATCGGGTTGATTCTCCTTTATGGCCAAAAAGATTACCAACATAAGCGTAGTGCAACCCGACATTCAGTGCTTCTTTTTGAGCATTTTCAAGAGTTTTCACTGGTGTACTTGGAATATTTCGAACGCGATACATCGGATGAAATTTACTAAAATGCAACGGTGTATCAGCACCCAGATGATCATATATCCATTTGCACATCTTTCGAATTGTAGCCATGTCATCATTTTTTGTTGGGATGATGAGGTTTGTCACTTCAACCCAAATTCCTAATTCCTTCATCAACACCAATGTATCAAGTACTGGTTTTAATGTTGCTCCACAATTTTTTTGATAAAACTCATTTGTGAAGCCTTTTAGATCAACATTAGCAGCATCAATATAGGGCGCAATTTCTTTTAGAGGTTCAGGATTCATATAACCTGCAGTGACGAGAACATTCTTTAATTTTTTTTCATGACCTATAACCGACGTATCGTATACGTATTCGTAAAATATAACAGGGTCAGAGTAGGTGTAAGCTATTGAAGGACAATTATATTTTATGGCGGTTTTAACAATTTGTTCCGGCGACGCTTTATAACGTTTGTTAACTTCGGTGCCATCTTGTTGGGATATTTGCCAGTTTTGGCAGTGGGAACAATGTAAATTACACCCAGCAGTTGCAATACTTAAAATTCTTGATGCAGGATAAAAATGATTTAGCGGTTTTTTTTCAATTGGATCAATATGGATTGCACTGGGTCGACCATAGGTAGTGGCTACCAGTTTCCCATCTAGATTAACCCGAATACGGCAATCGCCACTTTGCCCCTCATCGATTTCGCAATATTTGGGACATAATTCACATCGTACTTTGCCCATTTTTCAATCCTAGTTTTCTTTACCAGCTAATTTTTTGATGCAGCCACCTGATCCTCCGGAAGCGTTATGAAAAAACGCGCATTTTCGTTAGTAAGTTCACCCTGTTGAATATGTTGTCTTACTTTTTCAGTGTTTATTATCCTGGCACCACCTGTTTTCTCTTCCTTTACCGGTGTTGAATGATGATAATAGATAACAATAAACACAGTAACAAACAGACCTAAAAAATAAAGCAAGACATTTTTTCTACGTAATTTTTTCATCGTTCAATATAATATCAAATTAATATAAAATCAAAATATTAACTATATTTTGACACTAATATTATAATTTTTCCTACTTATTTCCCGCCGTATCATTTTCAGTATTTTTGGTTGTATCGTGACCGGCAGTCGCCTTAAATATACAGCGATTACATTGTATACAATCTAAATCAAATTCGGCCCTTACTCCAAGATCGCACTTGCTAATGACTCGACGTGGTGACCCTTTCCTCCAAATCGCCATTTTATTGAACAATGCTAAAAACGCACCAGTCGGGCAAAAATAACGGCACCAAAATCGATAGTACGTCAGCGATCCGATTCCGATAATAATTGTTAACATTAAAATAATTTTAGGTACATTGCCACTAAACACATACTGCATTGGATTAAACGTAATCCAGACTGTTGATCCTGATGTCCAGAAGGCGCATAACGTAAATGGTAATATGACGAACTTAACAAAACGCCATCGAGTATCAAGTGGTCGCGACGCATACATCCTGAATCCAATTTTCTTGCCAAAATACCAGATAAGTTCCTG
The DNA here is from genome assembly GCA_021772675.1 of Verrucomicrobiota bacterium. Taxonomy (GTDB): domain Bacteria; phylum Verrucomicrobiota; class Lentisphaeria; order JABSQK01; family JAJFLO01; genus JAJFLO01. The sequence goes on from JAJFLO010000116.1 coordinate 5,367, forward strand.
TATTGCTCCGAATGGACACACGAATCCACAATAAACCTGTCCCCAAAGAATTGATGTTATAAGGACAAATCCAACCAGCAGATACCAGGTAAAATTCCCCCAAATATCCGGAACATTTCCCAGGGACAGGTTACTGATGTCCACAAGCGTAAATAACACATTGTAAACTACTCCCAAAACAATGAAACATGCCATTAAATAGACTCGGCGCCAACGATCACGTTTTGAATAATAAACTGGTAGGAATAATAAAAACATTGTTAAAATAACGAGATTCTTTGTCTGTGTTAGACTTGATAGCAATTTTGATAATAAGGATGGAACGGGGGGGCGATTATTAAGGTTTAAATCCAATACATTTTTAGCAACTTCTGCGGTTACTTTGTTAATAATTTGCACGGATGCTTTACATGTTATCGTAGCTCCGGTAATTGTGTCGACCCCAGTATCGAATTTTATTTCATCATGAATACCTCGTCCTTCGAACTTAGCCAACCAGTCGTCAATTCCCACTATATATGAAGGCGTTTCATGTGAACCAATGTGCGAAGCATGCAAAATTGTGGGATTTTCTCTGTTAGTTGCATCCATACTAATAAGTAAATTAATCGGCCCGCCGTAGCCATAAATATCATCAGCGACAACCATCGAGCTGAGCGAATAACTGCGAGGAGTCTTGCTAGTACTAAATCCATCATAATAAACAAATGGTTCCTCATGTTTGGAAAAGCGCTGGTCAGATGTCGCGCTGATTAATGTACTTTCATCAAAGGAGATAACGGGCAAATCGGAGGAATAAAAATACATCCTCGTTAACATCCAAATGCTAATTGTGATTCCAAATAATGCGAAACTCCATTTTTTATAGGGGAACGATAGATAAAATCGAGAATTTTTATAAGTTTTTATGAATTTGCAATAGTCAAGACCGGAAGAAACAAGCAAAAGAATGCTGACAGAGATAAACGCAATCGCGATAAGGCTGGTTTTCTCCGCCCCCAGAAGAGGTAACCAAATAGCTCCGGCAAACAAAGCACCCGCTACACCACCTAAATTATCAACGATTTCATAACACGCCGCCGAAAACCCGAATGAAGAGTTCGTTCTCATCATCAAAAACATGGTAAATGGAAATCCGAAACCGGTAAAAAATGCCATCATGATGATTAATCCACATAAAGCAAAGTTCACAGTTAATTCATCAAGCCCCGAGAGAGCGAACACAAAATCCGGCAGTGTAAATAAACAGACTGAAATCAGAATCAATAAACCAATTAGACAGCGATGGATTATCACATATTGATGGTCGTACTGTCGGTGTTTAATATGATCTAAATATCGCTGACTCATAAATGCACCAACCCCCAAACCAAACATGGCAACACCATTTAATAGTCCAATACGCTCATAAACATAGCCGAGTAAGTTCTGATAATTATAAATGAGTAAAATTTGAGAAACCATTGAAACGAATCCCAATGATCCCGCCGCAAATGCAACCGCAAAAAAAGATGCGGAGTTTTGCTGCCGCTTCACCACAGGTTTTGCCGCTTCCAACGCACTATTAGAAATATCGTACCAAACCCGTAAAATGGTAAATACAACAAGGGGAACCAAATAGAAAAACCAGTGCAGATCTTTAATGGTAGTCAGAAATTCTGCCAACTTAGAACTCGTGAAACGTCCCCACAGTATCATATTGAAAAAATAGGTTATGGGCTGGAAATCTGTATTTACTATGGGCTTGCTGTCTTCCAGTTGTTGACGAAGAAAATCAACTCGATCCACTTCCAATAAACTTGAAAATCCTTCCGTAGGGAAATCTCTAAATTTTAATGGTATTTGACTATATCGCTTTTGTATCAGTGACACGTTTGCTGTCAAAACCTCAATATTGTTGCTGGCAAAAAACCGGTTTACGTCACCGGGCATAATAATAATTGATCGAAAGACTTCATGCAATGTCCAGTAAATGGAGCCTGAATAACTCTTCACTTCTTTGCCAATATAATTGCTGGCAGCTGTCAAGTCCGTCGTGAAAAAACCGTTATCAGACAAAACAGATGAAATATTCTGAAACGCCTCCTTTGTAAAGTATCGATTCACTGATGCCGTCGAAGGGTCACCGACGTTAACAATAACGATATCATATTTTTCTACTTGACCAGCAACGCCTAGTATCATACGATTGATATATTGCCGACCATCAGTGCTTTCCCAATGGATTCGTGGATTTTCATCAAACTTAGCGAATTCTCGAGGGAATATTCTTTGCAGTTCTCTCCAAGCAACAGGGTCAACAGAAATTCCACTAAATTTCTTTAATGGATACTTAATTAGAGCATGAACTAGATTATCCATTGGACCGCCAAAATATAAAATCCGAGGCGCTGTTTTCGGAAGACTCCACTGCCCCATAATCAGTGCTGCAGTCTGACTCGCATCATGACGGTCAGGATAATTAACCGATATGCTGCCATTATTTACAATACTGTACTGGCCATCCAATCTGCCTATTGATAAGTGGCTATACGGTGTTTGGTGGGAATGCAGGCGTGTTATATCAGGGTGGACTAATTGCCAGCGCTTGTTTTCGATCCATTCAGTTATAACCAGCCCCTGACCTGATTTAATAAAAACCACAATGTAAAAGGCACTAAAAATTAAACAGATTGAGCAACAATGAGCAATGAGATGTTTGGATTTGGCTAGCGATAAACTAAACGCCATAAATATAAATAGTATTGATACCATCCCCAAGATAATATCTGAATGCGAAATCTGATTCATAACTAAATTAGTGAGTATAACTCCCCCGAACAAACTACCAAACGCATCGAAGATATACATCCAGGATATGGTATTCGAATTGGAGACTTCAGCATCAGATCGTTTTAGCATTGAAATTCCCAGAGGAAAACATAATCCTATAATAAAACTTGTTGGCATGGTAATGATTAACAATGTGCCCCACCATTGCCCGATTGGGATGATTTCACCGGTTGGAATGTCTAAATATTCACGGCAAAAATTTGTTGCCAGAAGTTGCAGTACTAAAGCAGGAATTGATGAGAAAACCAGACACGAATAAAGGTAGGGTTTACATCGTTGAAAGAGTTTCCGGTGTTTCAATAAACTATCAAACCCAAAATAGCATAGGCCACCAACTGATATCCATAATAACCATGAGACAAAAAACAGGCTAAAACTGACTTCATTGCCGTAAAAAACAACAAGAACTTCCCGAATTTGAATGTTCTGAATTATTTGCGACAAAAACCCGAGAAAAAAGAAACTTAGAAGTAGTAAAGTGTTGCTCATTATAAAAAGAAAATTTTGGCCATATCAATTATTAAAGCAATAATACATAGCCTTGAAATTACAGTCAAGGATTGTGCGCAAGTGAGTAAAAACAGAAATTCGAGCATTATTCATGCTCAATTTACTAGAATTCCATATACTAAGAACGAGTGTGTATTCAAAACGTGAGTGCCTCTGGAAACTCTTAGGTTGACGAAAAAGTAATGCGGTCATTCCTGGCTGTGTCCACATTATTCAGGCAGAAATGGCTAATTTACTATTTGCCCCTCAAGTTTTGAATACACACTCCTATTGGAGAAAAAAGCTTAATTGAATGCAAAATTCGGTGGGAGTCATCTCATAACATTTTTTAAAATCACGGCAGAAATGAGATGTTTGTTTATAACTAAGAGAATATGCAACTTCTTTAACCGATTGCGATTGTAATAGGAGATGTCGCGCAGCTAACATACGCTGTTCAGTTAACCATTCCAAAGGACTTCTGCTGAAATCATCTTCAAAATAGCGTTCCAATTGCCGCAAACTAATCTGGCAAATTTCAGCCATATTACCTGCATTGTAATTTGACTGTTTCGCCAATTGCAGCCACAGCCCTTGTCTATCTGTAGAATCCTCTTTATTAAAGATATCCATAAACCTGTATCAGAATGTTTTGTGCCAAATGCAAAGGAAGGATATTTTAATTTGCAGATCATTGGCAAAGTTTAGGGAAAAACAAAAGTATTTAATTCATAATATACAGATTAGACTAAAAATGTTCTAACGAATCTTATACAATTGTTCAAAAAATGATCAGTTCACGCTATTTTCTGGACAATTTGTTAGAGACCAATTAAAAAATCTATAGTCTCCACGTCGAAAGTAGAGGGGATATAATTGATATTGATTTAGAATTTTCACTGCAATCCCATATCTTTTTCGCCAAAAACGACCGCTTCATAAACATATAGCTCAGTACTCTTTTCTTTCCACCAGTCCTTTATATTTCCAGATTTTAAAGAGAGTTGCTCTAAGAATTGAATCTTATCCGGAATTTGATACCAAACCTGTGGTAGATAAGTTGATCTTGATATGCTATCGGTTAAAATAACACCATCAATCTCAGGTCTGAGTTTGCCCAGCAATTCATCAGAATTCTGGTACTCAAGCTTTTTCGGTTCGGTCAGAATACTGACTTCGATATCTATTTCTGCTAGTTCAGATTTTCGTAATTTATTAAAACGATGGTCTCTAAATGCTGAATTAAAGGCATTATTGTAAACATCATTGAGTAGAGATAGTTGGGGAGACAGAGTTCCAATACACCCGCGTAACCGGTTATCTTTATGTAATGTTACAAAGCTGCCTAGTTTTTTTGAAAGAATTGTGGAACCCGGGGGAAGGTTGAGATTTAATGTCTTATTATTCAACTCAGCGTCTATTCGAGCCCGTGCGACTTTTAGTAGATAAGATTTTTCATATTTGGATGGTCGACATGAATCAATTGGAACGTTATCAAAAACTGATTCTTTATTATCAAATGCTTGACCGACAAATGCGATACTGGAATATCCAACTACTCGATCTTTATTCCCAGCAGTATCACCAGAGTTCCTATAATCAATTAATACAGGTTTCCAATCTAGCATTTCCGCCATATGCATCACGGTTAAGATAGGCAATAGTCCACATGCCGAACCACGGCTCACATTCTCTATATTCATCAACATGATGGAATTAATCAGATTTTGATCCATCTTTACAGCAGTGTTATATGGGTGATAATGTGACAAATCAGAACTCGCGATTAACACAGTCTTTTTTTCCATTATCGACACCAATGCCTTTGCTAATAATTCGGGATCCTGACGCCCCAAAACGATCGGGATCAAGGTAAATTCACTTAGGTGCCGTTGTAAAAATGGAATATGAACCTCTAACGAATGTTCATTGCTATGGGCATCAGGAACATCATTAATAAATGAATAGGTTTTTCTCAAATTTGCAGCCACCTCATCAAGACGTATTTTCCCAAGGCAATTTTCATAATATTCAACCTTCAGAATTGATGAGTTAAAAAAGTAAAAATGATGGCTTGGAGCAAGCACAAGAACCTTGTTAGTTCCTTGGCTAATGTGGCGGTACCCCGATGCAGCAACACCACCTGAATAAATATAACCAGCATGAGGTGAAATAAGTGCTCTTAAATTCCCGGGAAGTTCCTTCACCACACATGTTTCCATGTAATTAGATATGTCTTTCTTCAATTCTTTTGGATCTGCTGAATAAAACTGTCCCTGCACTGCCGGAAATCTTACATTCACCTGTGCTAATAAATCTAAATTAGCAAATAGGACGACAACAACCGCAATAGTAAATTTTTGATATCTCATTAGGGTGATAATGTGTCGTACTTTATAGGATTTTTAAATGGACTGTGGAGCGATAAACCCACCAAGGGTATTAAAGTTATTACCCCGATTAGAATTATTACCGAAAACAATCCTGAATTAATTCAATTTAAAAACCTTTGACACTTTAATAATTGGAATAATATTAACCGAAATTTATAACTATACGTTCAAAATATGAGGCCACATAGATATTATGCAAATAATTACTTCTCTAAGGATAAATATGTTAAATAGTGTAAAATTAGGTAAAAAACCTAAAATATAATCAATGTACCTAAAAAGGATTGAATCATGGCCTATATCGTAACAGAACCCTGTGATAAATGTAAGTACACGGATTGCGTTGAGGTTTGTCCTGTTGACTGCTTTCATGAGGACGAAACAATATTGTATATTGATCCCGAAGAATGCATCGACTGTGGCGCATGTATCCCTGAATGCCCGGTTGAGGCTATTTTTGAAGAGGAAGATGTTCCAGAAGAATGGCAGCACTATATTAAGATAAATGCCGAAAAATCGCAAACCCTTCCCGTAATTATAGAAAAAAAAGAACCTCTTGCAAAAGATTGAATGCAGTTCCAAATATAAAATGTATTCAATTTCTCACCAAATGATTGATCGGCAAGTACAATTTCAAATCCTATCAGCGTCATAGTGTAGAAAAATCCATCAAATTGTGTTCAAAATTTTATTAATAGATTAAAAATGTTGTTAAAATTTGAACATTTTTTGTCAATGAGTCACAATCATTGATTAATCTTCAAGCCGTAGCAGAAATACAATCTTGCCATAACCAATTGCAGCCTAGCAAATTAAACATATTTCCTCCAATCAAAAATCCTGACCGAGATCACATTTGGCATTAAAAATGCTGCCAAAGCATCGAAAGTCAATATCAAAAATTAACCCAAAATTGGAGGTAAATCATGAATATTCGACATGTCCTAATTGATTTTGAATTACTGTCACAAATGCTTGATTTCCCAAAAAATAACTTTGTGGAATTGTTAGAACGATGTGAATATGATGTTTGCACCAGCAGAGAAGAAGAAATTCGATCGTTTTTTTATGAATTTTTGACATATGCAAATGAAACAGATCCACACCATATCCAGTATCAGCATGTTAATACCTTTCAGCTTAGCAACGAACATTCATTGTTAGTTGCCGATTATTTATTATCCACAAGTATTTTTGAAATCAAAAAATATACCAATGGTTTGGAAGCTATGTATAAAAGATACAACTTCACTCGCAATAAATGTAGGCCTGATTACCTACCTGAATTAATAAGATTTGCCCCTCTCTTAGAAGATAACGATGAATTTGAATCGTTCCTGAATAACCAGATTTTATTTCCATTAATTACAATGATAAGTAATATTTCAAATGACAAACCTTATAAAGATCTCTTGTCATTTATCGGAAATTGTATTGCCACTGAAATTGATTTAATTCAACGTTCAAATTATGAACTGTGGGCAGAAATAGCCTAACATAGTTTATTTGAGACGTACAAATTACGAATGGTTAGCTGCTAACGAGTAAGTACTAATAAGCGAACCCAAACACGGAAAAACCATACAATTATTAGGATACGATCCGTCTTTAGAGTGATGATTGTTATGGCTCGCGCTGACCAGTAGGACCAGCAATTGATACATTTAGCTGCAATTTAATCTTACGTCAACACGGTTAGACACTTAAAGCCCTCCCAATGACCCTAATCCTATCAGCATATATTTTTGTGATATTTTTTATGTTAATAGTAACCGATGTTTAAACACTCTGCCTTTATCAAAATCAGGTCAATTTCATACCTTCCAAGATCACTTTATAAGAATCAAAACACCTCATTATTTCACGCAAAGAATTGGTACAATGTCTGCGTCAATATTTAGAGTAAATGTCCGGTAAAAAGATCGAAAAAATACAGTTTCCATACACCAAAATACACCAACAATAAAAATTCCAACAACGACGTTTAGCCTGGTTTTCTCACAAACTTTGTGATGAGAAAGGTTAGATTGCCTGTATTCAATGGTTTAACGCAAACGAGCTGATGATTCTGATGGACAGCAGAAAGACACACTGAATTCGTGAGACAAATTAAGGCTTTGAATTTAGGTGATATACGCTTTTGTAACAGAAGTATTGTGAGAAATCCGGGTTAGTAGGTCACCTGAATCAAACCAAGTATTTTGACAAAGATAAAATCAAGCAGCGAATTCTTCGAATGATACGTATAACCTATCTCATAATGACCACTACCTTACTAGTTGCAATCCAAGGAATACAATTGCTCTATGGTGGGGAAATTCATTCTGCAACCAAAATTGGGAATATTGAGTCGGTCATTTCACTCCTTAAAAGTAATCCCGATCTGATAAATCATTGGGATAAAAATGGGGATAGAGCACTGCATATCGCGGCTGGGTGGAATCGAACAGAAATTGCTAAATTACTACTTAAGCATAATGCCAATATTGAAGCTGAAGACAATTTTGGCTGGACACCTTTACACTGGGCGGTTCAAGAGGGTCATATAGAAATGGTTCAACTCTTAATTAGTAGAAAAGCAAATATAAATTCAGCTGCAAAAAATGGATGGACACCACTTCACCGAGCGATTCAAGATGGCTATGAAGCGGCAGTTAAAATTCTCGTTCTTAATGACGCTAATGCAAATTCAAAAACAAACAGTGGTATGACACCTCTGCAATTAGCCGTCATGAAACAGCGATACCACTTAATCAATTTTTTACTTCAAAATGGAGCTAGAACAAACGTTACTGATAATGAAGGGTGGACGCCTTTGCACTGGGCGGTCAGTCTAAACGATATGAAGATTGTCAATGACCTCCTCGCACATAACGCGGATATAAACACCAAAGCAAATAATGGTTGGACACCAATGCATGGTGCAGCGAAACAGGGAAGTGAGGGCATGCTTAAATTCCTGATCAAGCATGATGCGATCGTAGATGAAAAGGAACAGATTGACCTTCAAACCTCTTTACACTTCGCAGCAAAAGACGGTCACTTAGGGGTCGTCAAATTATTGATTGAGGCATTGGCCGATATCAACACACAAGACAAAAATGGTTGGACTCCGCTTCATTTTGCGGCAGGTGCTGGTCATAAAGATATTCTGCTATACTTAATTGAGCAAAGAGCAAATACCAATGCAAAAGCTTACAATGGTTGGACAGCACTTCATGGCGTATCTGGTTTAGGCAATGAGGAAATCGCAAAAATCCTGATTGAGAATAAGGCAAATGTCAATATAAAAGATAATAACAATTGGACGCCCTTACACTTCGCAGTCTCGGAAAACCAAGTCAATCTTGTGAAACTGCTACTGATGAGCAAGGCTAGGGTAAATGCCAGAGGCAACAATATGTGGACAACATTGCATTGGGCCGCAAAAACCGGCAATAAAGAAATTTTCGAATTGTTATTAGAAAACAATGCTGATTTTATTGCTACCGACAAAAATGGACACACACCACTCTATTACGCAGAACTATATAAAAACGATGACATAATAAATCTACTAAAAAACAAAAAAAATTAGCGCGTCATTTAATCAGCTGCCCTGCCATATGCAGCGGAGCATGAAAGCCCTTGAAAAAATATCGGACTCGAAGCAAGTGCCTAGAAATCAGAACCACGAATTGGACTAAATTGAGATTTTACAGCAAAAAAGGATATGACATTATGAACTCAAATAAAAACTTAACTGTTCAGCCTTCATCTGCAAAATGGACCTATGCTCAAATAGCCGCTCTCGCGATTATTGGTATTGCATTCTCAATTGGATTATACAATTGGTGCTCTCAACTAGAAAAGAATTGGTTAAGAGAGGAATTTATTCAAAATAGCATAAATTTGTCGATGAATATAGATCGCAGCAAAAATGTTCTATTGAATCTTCTAAAATCGACAAATCATTCAGAAGTTCTTCAAAATAAATCTGATTTTGATACCTTTGCTCAGAATGCAATTAAACAAAATCCTGCGTTATTGGAAGTATGCTGGATACCTGAGATTCAATGGTCTGAACGACAATTTTTCGAAGACCAAGCGACTCAACTCCTGGGAAATAACTATAGTATACTCCAATATAACGAAACGTATGAGTTAGTCTCTGCAGCAGTTAGAGATGTTTATAGTCCAATTTACTTCCGTTATCCACATAGAGAGACATCAATCCCCTTAGGCATTGATCTGAATTCTCTTTCAAATGTGTTTGTACACACGATTTCCCATGATCAAGATATCACTATTATTAACCCGACCGATTACCCAGACATAAAAAATTGGGGTAATGAATCAACACTATTAGCACTGATAAAAACTCAGTCAAAAACAATTCAATACAACAATCCATTTAGAAAAGTTTTGAACATTGAGAATCAATCAACAAAACGTAATGATGGATTTATTCTGGCAAAATTCAACCTGCCTAAATTAGTATTATCAGTTTCCAACAATGACGTCAACGTGAATCATTTAGATTTTATTTTGATTGACAACTCTAATCCAGAAGAACAAAAACTATTATACACTTCAAAAGGTGACCCATCTACAATTCTGGATTCCATAATGAACGGTTTTGATATTAGTAATAGTTGGTCTAGTACAATTCAGGCAGGAAACCATAAATGGCTGCTTCTTTCTCGACCCAGTCAAGATTTTGTCAATAATAAACAATATCTGCCAACTAGAATTATACTAAAAATAGGAATAATAATAACCTTGCTGATATGTCTGTATTTAATTATTTTGAATCGCCATACTCTCCAAATTGAAAACCTTGCCAATCAACTTTCGAAATCAAACAATGAATTGAAAGACGCTCAAATAGAATTAAAGGAAAGTCACGAAAAATTACTAAAAGCCGAAAAACTAAAAACAGCGCAAGATATGGCCGAAAAAGTCGTTCAGGAATTTCGACAACCAATGACAACATTATTTTTAATCATGAATCTAATGGATGAGGGTGACTCTGCGATCAATTCAAAAAAAATCAGACACTTTATAATCGAATCATTTGAAAGGCTCGGAAGTTTGCTAAACCAGTTGTCAAATCTAACAACATTGAATGGAGAAGAATCAACTGGTCAATTTTTTATCGATCCCAATATCAATCATAGGTCTAATACTCAAGTGGCCAAAGTTAAGAAAATACTGATCATTGAGGATGAAATATTACTTGCTGAGGCATTAAAAGTAATTTTAAAATCAATGAAATATGATATCGAAATTGTTAGTACAAGCGACAATGGAATGGATAAAATAAAAGAAAATAAGTATGATGTCATTTTTTGTGATATAAATCTTCCAGGCAACCGAAATGGGGTTGACATTGCGATTGACAGTCAGGAACACCTGAAAGAAACACGATTCATTTTTATGTCAGGATTTCCTGTAAAAGAATCATGGAACACGATCATTAAAAATAGTGGAGGATTCCTTCTAAAACCATTCACTATTGAAGATGTCAAAAAGATTTTATTAGTCGTATAGAATTAGCCCGGTTTTCTCACAATGCTTCTATTACAAACGCATATATCACCTATATTCAGTGTCCTAACTTGTCTCGCGAATTCAATGTGTCTCGACACACTGTCATTCGCTTACCTACGTCAAACCACTGAATATAGGTAATCTAACCTTTCTCACCACAATGTTTGTGAGAAAACCGGGTAAGAGTTTATAGATGTAACAAAAACTCCCGAGGTCTCATAAAAATCACTGATTTTAATTCGCGAAAAAACGCAACGGATAGGAATTGATTTAATTCATCAAAAATTTAATATCATCAACATAGACTTTACCAACACCCACTTCATGAAAATTTACAACTAATGAAACCATTTTCTTCAGGTTTAATAGATCAAAATCTTCAATAGGCATTTCCACATGTTGCCATTCAGTTGAGAGTCCATGCGGGAGATAGTTTAAAATTGATCCAGTTTTAAGAGCATCTCCGATGATATCACGCTTCAGATCAACAAGTCCTAGTTCAAACTGCTCGTTTCCGGTTGCACCTTTAACTGAAAACGAAATCTTCTTGTATGGGGACATATCAAAGTAATCTTCACCAAATTTCCCTAACCGAATATAATATCCACACCAGCCGGTTGCTTTTTTATTGTAGTTCAATTCGAGACTCAACCCAGATTGTGTTTCATGATGTCCATTCACCTTCTTATATCGGCAAATTGAAGGCCACTTATTATAAACACCACTTTTTCCACCCAGATAATTCATACTACTATGATTAAAATCTTCTAACAGAAAATACTGATTTGACGTTATATCTCTATCTCGTTCCAATGCAGCAATATTTTGATTTGATAATCGAATTTGGTCAATCCAAATTGTTCCTTCACTTTCTTTATTAAATAAAAACGACAGTGACCAAATTTTACTCAGATCAACGCCGTAAAAATGTTTAAGAGGAATTTTTACGACCTGCCACTCAGTCGACAAGCCCTCTGGTAAATAACGATATATAGATCCGGAATACACGGCACTTTCCTTTTGCTCATCAATAATGTCAACGAGTCCCACCTCAAATGACTCGCTCCCATTTTCTCCCCTAATTAAAAAAGTCAACTCATTATAGCTAGACAAATTACCAAGAATAAGTATATAAAAACCACAAAATCCATCCAGGTCACGATCATATACGATTCGATAGCAGTGGGATGATTCTTCCTCTGGAAGAAATTTGCTGTCGTTGATGATCAGATTAATTGAGCGCTTGAAATAGCCAAAAAAATCTGTTGTAACTTTAGCCAGGCTCGGTGACTTCATAAAGGAACCAACTCTTCCCCTATATCCAAATTTATTCTGGTGAGGAGTTAAAAAAGTTTCTTTGCCAAAAGCACTTATCTCCATGATAGTGTGATTGACAATTGCAGTTGGTGTCTGCACAGGCATGGCACGCCCAAAATCTCGATCAAGTTCACCCAGGTTTTCCCGCCATATGTCACTGCCAATATCTTCAATATTTGCAATTCGATTCACTGGAACTTTTTTAAATTCAGGCGGCTTTTCAGCTGCAAGTTTGAGAAAATCAAATGTTGTCGGGTCTCCCCATACCCGACCTATCGAAGAGGAAATCAAACATTTTTGCGGCTCAATTAGAGTGTCAGTATCGCTGGCACTAATACTGATGCCAATTTTTAATCCATTAAGATTGCGCCGGCCTATTTTATCTTGATCCAGTATCAGCTTAAACGGAATTCTGGATTCAATGAAATAACCATTTGGAGTTCTAACCGATATAAATTCGATGTCATGAATTGCCACTTTTTTATCTGAGGGAAACCATATGTGAGCGCTTGGGGACACCGTATCAAAATTTCCGGGGCTGAAGCCGATCTGAAAATCATCTGAGGACATTTTGTTTTCTTCGTAATCGGATTCAAGGTCCATATCCAGCCATAACTCAATATAGTCACCCTTCCATATGCTTTCACCTATATCCTCCTGATACAGCGCATTATCATTTACCCAAAACGCAAAATATAAAGCCTCGTCAGTCCATTGGCTGGCCGTTTCAATGGTCAAGTCATGGATACCCTCCCAATTTTCTTTACCAAAGACAACATATTTTTTCTAGGCAATAGTTGTGGGTGGGATCAATATCCAGTCATTGGTCCTGCCATCGATTATTATCGTATCCTCCTCATTAATATAGGAGATAAAATTCATTTTATTTTCTCTTGTGCGTTGTCCTGTAGTTGGGAATTCTTGAAGTAAACGGTAGGATCTGAAATAGTGGATCCCAAATCCGCCAAATCCGGAATGATCAGTAAAGGTCTGGTTAACTTTAGACAGCTCCGATTCCATGTAATCCCAACCTTCTTCATAAAAGGTGTTCTTACCTAACCCTTGATTTATTTTTATTAAATTTTGAGTTTCTAAAGCTAACCACATTTTTTTTTGCGCTTTTTGTGCTAGATCTAAATGATAGGAAGCAGCTTCAATAATTTGATCGGCATTGTCGTAGTAATCCATCAATACTGTATAGTCTGTGTATTTGATTATTTTTTCCTCCAAATTACTATCTTTCTCATAAAAAATAGGCATCGCGCAACCAAAAACAAACGTTTTATCATTGTAAGAATCAATTAAATTTCGACACTGACTGAATAGTTGCAACAATTCTGCTTCGACCTTACGTCGATTTATCTTCCATTCATCATTTAGATACGGTTCAACATCAAGTGAAACTCCATGGAATTTCGCCTCAGGAATTCCATAATATTTATTGAAATCAAGTATTGATTTCAGCCAGGCCAAAGCGGCGGAATGATGGTTCTCCAAAGCCCAAACCGGATCACCATTAAGAGCTTCGACTAAAATGTTTTTCTTGTAACATTCATTAAGGAATTGCCTAATTTGCTTGATATAAACCGGATCATTGACGTCACCGAACCCGCTAAAATAGAGATATAAAATTTCTATCGATGACTGGTCACATAACTGAAACAATTCCTTACGCGCATTTGAATCAAGAATAGGATCAATTTTCCATACCCATATACTTCGAGGATGTTTTTCGTCTTTTTGTATCTGCGGTAAACTTTTATGAATAAAATTGGGGTCATACGCAAATATCATCTCATCAATGTAAATGGTCCCTTCCTCATTTTTGCTAAATAAAAAATTAATTGAGGAAATCAAAGATAAATCAAGATCAAATTCGAGATGACTCAATGGTATTTTAACTTCTTGCCAAACGTTCGATATACCAGGTGGAAGATAAGCTTGAACAGAACCAAAATATACTGCCTCCATGCCTGCTTCTTCGCGCCCCCTATCATTTAATCCAATTTCAAATGATTCGCCCCCCTGTTGCCCTTTAACCCAAAATGAAAGAATATTGTAGATTCTCACATCCACTCCTTCTAGCAAATTATACCAGCCACACCAACCAGCATCTTTATGATATTTAATAGACAAACCCTTGCCTGAATTTCTTATTCTGTGCGCCTCACTTTTTTCAGAGATAGCATAACTTGGGCGTGCAAAAAAAGTCCCGCTTTTACCTCCAAATGCATTTAATTTTTCGTCAAAATCATCAACCATAAGAGTTGATTTGTAATTTATAATTGGAGTAAATACAGAAGAGTTATCGAGATTGAAATGGATGTCTTTAGTCTCGTAGACCGCAGGAGAATTGATAGGATTAGAATGGATAATTTCGGGAATTGCAATCGTGCCATTCCGTTGCTTTATACATGATGTACAAAAAATTAATAAAAAGACAAGTAATCGTTTCATGAAAATTTCAATTTGAATGGATTTAATGGTATATCAAACAGGAGAATATAAAGAATGATCATAAAATTCCAAGCAATTTAATTTTCAAAATGCAAATGATTTTCTTTATCGAATTTTCAATACTTAATTTACACGGAAAAAACTGCCGAACAACTTGCCGATATTTCCGTGTAAACAAGTTGTGTTATGAGCATAGCAGTTCAATTCGAATGCTAATCCCAAAGAAGGCTATGTGCGGATTCAAGATATAGATTTAGCTATAGAGTCTACCCTAAATCCCAATACCGTACATTCCAATAATTCACTCCAAACCTTCTTAAATTATTCACATTCTACTTCTTTGGCACAAAACGTGCAATTTGTGGAACCCAGTTTGATAATTACCCCAAGGAAAAAGCTATGTCATCAATGTTATACAATTTAGGTTCAGGAATAATGCTTGAGTTCAAGCGGCAAGAGAGTATTGCCAAAAATCTAGCAGGTAGCAGTATCCCTGGATATCGAAAGGAATTCCTAGTTTCAAGCAGTTTTTCTAAGGAACTGAAAAATCAATCCTCTGATAACGTCTCCGGATTGAGTGGAGTTAGTGAGGGGAAATTAACGATCGATTTTACGCAGGGGGGAATAAAGAATACGGGACGTAATCTGGATTTTGCATTGGTAGGAAATGGTTTTTTTGAAGTCACGACAACCGAAGGTACAAATTTTTATACTCGCAATGGTTCATTTAACCTGTCGCCGGAAGGCGAATTGATTACTAGTGCCGGCCACCAAGTGGCCTCTGAAAATGGCAGCATTAAGTTTGGTAAAACGGATAATCTCGATGACTTAATTATCTCCGAAGACGGCACTCTTCTAATAAAAAATGCAACGACCAAAAGGGCCATTGGCAAATTAAAAATAGTTGATATTCAGGACAAAACTAAATTGCAACGAATCTCTGCAAATTTTTTTGTTGTCAATAAGGGCGAAGAAAACCAGATGATTGAAGCTGTTGACTACAAAATATTAAACAAAGCGTATGAAACAGCGAATCTTTCCCCGGTTCAGGAAATGGCAACAATGATTTCCAGTCTTAGGGAATTTGAAATGAGTAATAACGTACTAAAAATGCAGATGAAATTATCGGAAAAATCCCAAAGGATTTTATCATAAACCAGTGAGGAATTAACAATGAATAGAGCATTATGGATAGCTGCAACAGGTATGGAAAGTCAACAACTTCTGACCGATACCATTGCAAATAATATGGCCAACGTAAATACAACAGCTTACAAACGCAGCGTCGCTCATTTCCAAGATTTATTATATCAAACAATCGCAACACCCGGCACGCCGACAGCAGATTCTGAAACATCCGTAGGCATCCAGATGGGTAATGGTGTAAGGACAGTATCAGTTTCGAAGAATTTCACACAAGCTGCACTAAAAAGTTCAAGTTCATCATTAGATATTGCAATAGAAGGTAATGGCTTGTTTCAGGTTGATCTGGCAGACGGGACTTCCGCATATTCACGCGCTGGCAATTTTCATCTAAATTCGACTGGTCAGATTGTGACTGCTGAGGGCTATACTGTCGCTGGTTTTCCAGCTGTTGGAACAAATGCAACTGCTATCGACATTGCTAGCGACGGGACAGTCTCTACAACAGTTGATGGAACCGTAAGTAATGTAGGAAGAATTTCTTTAGCAAAATTTCCAAACGAAGAAGGCCTCTCAAGTATCGGCCAGAATTTGTATATTGAAACCGAGTCAAGCGGCACAGCATTGACCGGAAATCCAAGTACTAGTGGGTTTGGTAATGTCGCTCAATATTACCTTGAAAGTTCAAATGTCGAAATTGTAAAAGAAATGGTTGATCTAATTGCATCCCAGCGAGCTTATGAACTTAACTCCAAAAGCATAAAAACAGCGGACGAAATGTTAAGAATGGTTACAAATCTGAGATAATACTATGGCTATATATTACATGAATTTTATAAAGTTTTCTCCCCTACGGTTTTTCCTGCTTATAACCGCATTATTCATATTCATCAATAATTTCGTTCATTCAAATGGGTCAAAACGAATTATTGATATAAAAGAGAGAATTTTTTGCAATGACCCAATAGTGCGTTTTTCAGACATTGTAGTGAATCCAGGCCAAATAACCGATGACGAAAAAAAACTGACAATTATTACTACAAGCAAAACCAACCGGGAAGAATCTATTTCATTGACCCTGCTTGCCTATCAACTTCAACGATATCCCACAATGATGAATGTTTATTTAAGGGGGCCTAAATCAGTTATAATTTCGGGGAAAAATGACCGCAAACATCTCAATCAATCAAAGAAGATAATTACATCTGAGATAAACCGCAAAACCCCCTGGGATGACTGGACAATTGACGTATCGTTTGATTATGATGATGAACAAAAAATCCTCGAAGCCGGGGTTTTTAGTTCAGCTGAATTAAAACCAACCAACAATCGGAATTTGCTCGGCAATGTCCCCTTTCAAATTTCCTACTATGATGAATATGCAAAACTGATTTTGAAAAATACAATATCACCGATTATCACTCGACAAATTCAGACTGTTGTCCTGGCAAACGGCAGAGAACGAGGTCACATCCTTTCACAATCTGAATTAAAAACCGTTCCAATATGGATCGGAGACGCAAGAAATAAATATCTGACCGATCTAAATTACTGCATTGGAAGAGAATTGAATCGAAGTCTTTCGTCAGGAGATATTTTACGTGCTAACGACCTCTTGAGTCCTATACACGCCAAAAGAGGAGATGTGGTATGGGTTACATATTCTGTCGGATCGCTATCTGTCAGGGTCGCGACAACCGCTTTGGAATCAGGCAGAAAAGGCGAATCGATAAAAGTAAAAAACAATGACTCAAAAAAAATTCTCACAGTAGAATTAGTGGGCGATAAAAATGCAATTATCCACATTGGAAAATTTGAATCGGGATAAAAAACAGACTTCATACTCACCGGAATCATCCTTTTACTATACACATTTATACAAAACCTAAAACAAAGTGCGTAATATGTATAAAATATTTCAGCTGGCTTTATTATTGTCACTATCCCTAAATTTGTGCACAGCATTGGCAGATGAAAAAATTCATCTGGCACTACAAATGTATTCAAGCCAGCGAGCCTGGAAAGTTGGTGATTTATTAACTGTCATTATCGATGAATCATCAAATTTTGGCAAGACCGATAATTTCGCTACTGAAAAATCCACAGCATCGGTCCAAACCCCCACAATTTTGGACGGACGAAATGGCAGCACTATATCTCAGAATTTATCTCAGATTGCAATTCCTGGATATAATGTTCAGGGATCTACCTCATCCAAAATAGATGGAAAGGGCAGCGCTGACTCTGCAACAACATTTAATACAACCTTCACCGTTCGTGTTGTGGATATACACGATAACGGAGTTCTCGTAATTAACGGACAACGAAAAGTTAGACTTCGAAATGAATTGGTGGACATGATTATCTCCGGCATGATAAGACGGCGGGATATTCAATCTGATAACACCATTATGTCAAACAAAATTGCAGACGCACATATTTCCTATGAGTTTGGCGGTTCCGTAACAAAAGGGACATTTCCAGGGTGGTTCTGGCGGGTGTTTCAAATCTTAAATCCATTCTAAGGTTATTGATCATGAAATATAAATTGCACTATTTATTATTTTTCACCCATTTAATTTCATCGGGATTAATGCAAGCACAAATGAGTGCCCCCATGATTAGGGTAAAAGATGCCGTGAGGTTAGATGGCGTAAACAATTATACTCTAATTGGCTATGGTCTTATCGTTGGTCTAGCTGGCAGTGGTGACAGCGATGAAATCCTGACACAACGAACTATTTCAAATGTGTTGGAAAATTTCAACCTAATTATAAAGGAAGATGATTTAAAAGCACAAAATTCCGCAGCAATTATGGTATCGGCAACGATTACTAATTCTGCGCACAAAGGCGATATGATACATGCAACAATTTCTTCTATCGGTGACGCGACATCTCTGAAAGGTGGAGAATTACTGTTGACAGCATTAAAAGGTGTTGATGGTGAAACTTGGGCGATCGCACAGGGACCGGTAACAACTGGTGGTTTTTCGTTCGGAAGCGGTGACTCAGGAGGTGAAACGATCTCAAAAGGACATCCAACTGTTGGTATGTTAACTAATGGAGTGAAACTATTAAAAGATGTTGGAATTAAATTGCCCAATTCTGACTTGCTGACCCTCTTTCTAAAAAAGTCCGATTATTCGAGCGCCGTTAATCTTGCAGATGCTATTAATAATCGATTTTTCGGTATGGCAGTAGCACCAAATTCCTCAACCGTTCAGGTAAGAATTCCTAAGAATTATCGCATTGAGGGAAGAATAAGTGAATTTATTCGCGATGTTGAACAGGTTCAATTCCAGCCAGATCGCAAAGCAAAGGTTGTGTTTAATGAACGTAGTGGAACACTTGTAATCGGTGGAAACGTAAAAATTTCAAGTGTCGCGATTAGTCATGGCAGTATTCACGTAAATATAAAAAATACTGAAGGAGCCAGTCAACCTTCACCATTTAGCCAAACTGGTTCAACTCAGCAGTTGAATGATCAACAAACTACAGTTGAAGAAGAATTAGTTCCAGTAACATTACTCCCTACAATATCATCTGTTAGCGACCTAGTCGATGCCTTGAATGCATTAGGAGTAACACCTCGTGATATCATGATTATATTCCATGTTTTGCGAGAAGCTGGCGCGCTTCATGCGAGTTTGGAAGCAATCTAAATATAGTATCAAAAGAGATCAAATTCAGGATTAGTTATTTAATTAAATTCAAAGTCAAAATCGTATGATTTCAGATTCAATAAATATCACAATACCAAGCGATGCTTCTCTACAGAATTCCGTATTTACCAATCCGCAAAATACGAAACTTTACGAAACGGCAAGAGAATTTGAGGCAGTGTTTACGGCAACAATGCTTAAACAAGGTCTTAAATCGGCAAGTCAAATGTCAGATAAGGACAGCGGTAATTCGTCATATATGGATTTTGCGTATGACCAACTGGGCAATTATTTGGGCCGCCAAGGCATTTTAGGTATAGCAGACTCAATCTATAAGCAAATGATAGAATTTGACCAAGGAGAACGCCAAAATGTCACACCATAATGAAAATTTAACAAAGAAGGCAAACAGCGAAAGTATTTTCTGCAAAATAGAAGAAAATATAGACGCCCTTTTACGTTCCGCCAAGAATCTTCAAGACGCACTGATCCACCGACGTGTGGATGAGATATGGAAAATTCTTGCCGAGAAACAAGAAAAATCTTCTCAGTTGGAACAGTATACTCAACTTTGGAGTGAATTATTTTCAGATGTCAGAAATTCCGAAAGCCCCGCAGTTGTATTAATGAAGGAAGAAATTCGTACCTCATTATCTGAATTACGTTTAATCGAGCACAATAATGCATCATTATCGCAAAGTTTCCTTGGAGCTATCCGCAAAGCACTTTTTGAGACTGGTACAGGGCTTGCGAGTAAGAAAAAAACATATAACAAATATGGTCGAATGGGCATAAAACGATCATCATTATTAGTTAATAAATTAGGTTAAACAACATTAAGGATCACGGTTAAAAATGGCTGGATTATCGGTAGCAATGATAACAGGAAAAAGCGCACTTTCTGCACAACAAAAGCAGATGAATGTCATCGCGAATAATATTGCAAATGCGGGCCGGGTCGGGCATCATAAACAATCAGTTTCAGTTACAAATAATACCCCGATGCAAGATGGTGCAGGAAGTATTGGGACAGGAATTCACGTGGAATCTGTTTTGAGATTCTACGATGAAGCACTCGAAAAAAATCTCCGTCAAGCAACCCAACAAGAAGGTTATCATCAAAGTTATACTGAACAATTAGAATTACTTGAATCACTCTTAGCCCCTGATGGATCTTTTTCACTTGGTGGATCTATAGATCAATTTGCTAACGCACTGCAAGATATTGCAAATCAACCGGATTCGACAAATTTCAGAAATGCACTACTTGCGCAAGCCAATGAAGTATCTGAAGAATTTAACCGCCATTATTCAGGAATCGAGCAACTGAAAGGCAGCATACTAAATTTATCAGGTGATGGAAAACTAAGTACCATTACAACTCAATTAAATGATATAAGTGAGCAGATTGCTAACTTAAACTCACAAATTTCGGAAATTGAAACGCGCCGGTTTAATCCCCACCAGGCAAATGAATTACGGGATAAACGTGATGAATTAGTATTGGATTTGTCAGCAATTGCTGACATAACGGTCGTAGAAGATAGCAAAAAAATGTATACCGTGTCAATTGATGGATCTAATCTGGTTCAAGGGACATCAATAAATCCGGTTGAAATTGTCATCGACAATTCCAAGCCCATTTTGAAAACAATTTCCGATGCAACACCAATCAATCCAACTAGCAGCGAAATTAAAGGATTAATGGATGCGTGGCAATATTTGGATGAACGCCAAACTGAACTTTGGAATTTTGCAAATACATTTTCTGATACCGTCAATTCTACACATTCGAATGGATTTGATTTAGATGGTAATCAAGGGGAACCACTTTTCGAGGCTAATACTCCTGGGAATATGATCGTATCCATTAATAACACTCGAAAAATTGCGGCTTCATCAGATGGTGGTACCACAGGCAATAACGAAAATATAATGGCCATATGGAATGCATTAAACGAACCCATGGCAAATTTAAATAACAGCACCATCCTATCCCAATCAAACCACTTCATTAATGAAGTGGCAACGGTAGTGTTTCAACAAAAAGCCCTAACACAAGGTGCAGAAGCTGGTGTGAGGATGTTTCAGGAAGCCGTCAGCCAAAAAAGCGGCGTCAGTATCGATGAAGAAATGGTTTCAATGCTGGAAGTACAGCGGGCCTACCAAGCGTCGGCAAGATTTATCAATGTTCTTGATGACATGCTTGTTTCTATTCTATCAATTGCGAATTAATTAACTATATAGGAGGCAATAATGAAATCAAAGAAAGAAGATCAGGAAAAATCGGACATAAAATCTCCAATTGGCAATGTTTTGGGCGAGTTAAACTTTCACCTTAAAGAATACCTGAATGCATTAAACGCTGTAACGAATAAAAAGGCGCTTGTCGAAAAATAAGCACTCTCAACTTAACTATCTGACGTTTCATACTGAGCAATACTATGACGGAAAACCACATTAATTCCCAAGTAAAACTAAAAGCGGTTCTGGTAGATCTTGAATCGACTTTGGAGGAAGCGATTCATCATGTTAAAGATGAAGCAGTGCTCATTGTAGACGAGGATGACAGACTTTGTGGAATTCTCACAGATGGAGATATAAGACGTGCATTTCTGTCTGGTGCCAAATTGGCAACCCCTGTCTCTGCAGTAAT
The DNA here is from genome assembly GCA_021772675.1 of Verrucomicrobiota bacterium. Taxonomy (GTDB): domain Bacteria; phylum Verrucomicrobiota; class Lentisphaeria; order JABSQK01; family JAJFLO01; genus JAJFLO01. The sequence continues at coordinate 27,850 of JAJFLO010000116.1, forward strand.
GACACGCCATCCAATAACGATTAAAAACGGACTATCCAAAAACCAAATTCGTGCAATAATGTTAGCAAAAAGCATTAGGCATCTACCTGTTGTCGATGACAATCGTCATCCAGTTGCACTTGAATTGCTAAAAAAACTTTTTAGCGAAGAAGAAACAAGCCAAGCTGTGGTAATGGCTGGCGGGAAGGGAACACGACTCGCCCCCCTTACATTTGACAAACCTAAACCACTTTTAAAAGTGGGTGACGACGTCATTCTGGACAACGTTCTAAATGGATTGAGAAATAATGGGATCAAAGATGTCCTCATCAGTATTAATTATCTAGGTGAACAAATCAAAAATCATGTAGAAGATGGTAAAGGATATGATCTGAATATCAGCTACCTGGAAGAAAAAAAGCAGTTAGGCACCGCTGGTTCTTTGGCGCTTTTAAACAAACGCCCAAATCACAGCTTGTTGGTGATGAATGCCGATTTGATAACTGACCTCGATTTTCGCTCATTTTGTCACTACCACAAAAAAAATAAAAATGACCTTTCTGTATGCGTAAGACGCCACACAATAACGATACCCTATGGCGTTATTTCATTAGAAAACAATTGTCAAAGTATTAAAAGTATTGAAGAGAAACCCAATCATGAATTTTTAGTTAACGCTGGCATTTATATGCTTGAGCCTGAAATAATTGATCTGATTCCTAAAGGGCGTTTTTTCGATATGACCTCGCTAATTGAATTAGCATTATTGAAAGGATACAAAATTGGTGCTTTTCCAATACTTGAATATTGGCGTGATATTGGTTTACATCAAGAAATTCAAATGGCAACAAAAGAAATACGATCCAGAAAAAAAGATGGAAAAACAACATCGTCGCTATCAATTCCATCGATCTCTAAAAACCTAGAAATAGCCTAAATTATCATGAGAGTCTCTAACATATCAATTCACAATGCAATTAATCAAACCCTAAACGAATCCCGTAAGAATCTTCGGGACAAGCAAATCCAGATATCCAGTGGAGAAAAATATGTAAAACTCTCCGACAATCCTGTGGAGACTTCTCAAATAAGTCAAATCAAACAAAATGATACTAAAAATTCACAGTGGATTAGAAATCTGGATTTTGGCATTAATTGGAGTAAACATACGACCGCTCGAACCGACCAGGTACTGGAAAATATGCATCGGCTTAACGAAATTGGAACTCAGGCAAATAATCAATCACAAACATCGGAATTCCGGAAAAACCTGGCTTTAGAAGTCGATACAATAATAAAAGATCTAATTGCTATTGGTAACAGTAAGGCTGGTGAATCATTCCTATTTGGCGGCGCTGTGACAAACAAAGAGTCATTTCTCGCCAATGAAACAAGTGGAAAAATTTCATCTGTATCCTATGCTGGCAATAACGAAAATAAACGTCTCCAGCTAAATGATTCATCCACAATAAAGTATGGCATTACCGGTGGTGGTACTGATGGACTTTTTATCGCGGAGTCTCAAAACGTCAATATATTTGAGAATGCTATAAACATTCGTGATGCCCTTCAGAATGGCGACGTTCCTTCAGATGACTTGCTTGCAGACGTAAAAACAAATTTCGACCACGTGATAAATAAATTGGTGATGAATGGCATTAATGAAAAAAGATTAACGACCCTTAATGATAATTATCGTGATGTTCAAGTTATTGCAAACGAACGTCTGAATCAGCTGGAAAGTGTTGATATGACAAAAGCGCTTACCGACTTGACCCAGCTAGAGTCATCATTTCAGGCATCGTTACAAATGGCCGCACGAGTTGACCGCCTAAGTATTATGAATTATTTATAATTGCGTGTAATTCACAACGATTCAGCGCATACTACATTTTTTAAGCAGTTCTGAATTTACAGTGGTCATTTGAGACATTTGACCTACTACAATTCAAAATGGTTGTTATTGCGAATTTGAATTGTCCGGTTGATTTTTACAATTTTATTTATTCGAGTTTGCCTCCTTTCTTAAATTAATATATGATTATTCCCGTATTTCGGAGCAGGACTTCTCCCCGTCTTTTATCCAAAACGAATTTGAATTCTGTTTTGACAAAGAGATGATATTTCCCTGTTATCGATGAGTACATATGTTAAAAAGGCAATCATGCATTTCCACAAGTGTTTCACTGTCATTTTTTCACTCAATAAATCTTTACACTGGACACTAAGTTCAAGTAATTGGTTAATCAGATGGGCTATTTGAAGACACTGATAATAATTTTTTGCTGCCAACCAACTCACCCTTGATTATTTATGTTTTAATTTATATCCCAGATTCTTCTGAGTATTAAATCCTTCGTTTTCTATTTTCCAACGTAAACGTCCTGCTTCACTAATTCGGGCAACATCAGAATCACTTATCTTAAAATTCGTTATATGTACAAAGGATCCCGTTGACTTTTGGCTGCCCTTATTATCTGTAACGGTTTCACAACATTCAATCCAGCCAAGCTTATGGCCATGATAATCAAGCTGATTTAACCACTTATAATTACGGGAAACCACAGTGTCTGCTTTTTGATTGCTGTTTGAGCATTTCCTCTTTTTAACAGTGTCTCTGTTCGAATTGATCTGTTTCCACACAGAAGGCAAATTGCCATCCTGAAAAGTGACAATGAAGTTCCATTGATTATCTTTACAGATGTCAAAGAATGTAATAGTTGGATATAAACCGTCGGCAGTGATGCAGATTGGCAATCGGGGATACATCTTTTTGAGTTTTTTGGCCAGCCGTTTAAACGCTTTCTGTTCACAGTCCTGCTTTTCAAACTCTTTTTCCGCATTTTCTACCCACTCAGTAGCCAGTGATATAGAAAAGCCACTGGCGCAAATGAGTTTTGCCTCCAAAACATGATGGGAATAGGTGATTTTGCCTTTCGAAGAAGTTTTAGTAAGACAGTTGTCACAATGTCTTTTTGAATAACTGACCATTCCACTACCGTCAACAGCTACAAGAAACCATTTTTTTAGGAATCGGTATTTATGAAAAACTTTTTTGTTTAAGAGAGTCTTAACCATACTCATCTTAAGTTTCTCAAGTTCAGTTTCTTCAAGTTTACGCATGACTTCATCCACTGTATCCATATGGGGAAGTTGCAACTTGAAAAGCTTTACATAATTTTCTTGTGACCTTAAACTGATTTCTTATAAATTTCAGCATAATAATATTCGAATGACGTTATGTCTACCTGATTTTTCATCCTGCCATTGTAAAGGATCTCAGGCAGCGATGTTTTTTTAGGTATCGTATTGCTTGTGAAAATCTT
>JAJFLO010000117.1 GCA_021772675.1 Verrucomicrobiota bacterium
GTCCCGCCTCCAGGCGGAAGCCTGAACGATGCTTCAGCGAGGACATTCCATCATAGGAGATCGCTGAAGCTCTCCTGAAACTTCCGCCTGAAGACGGGACTACGAACGAGCTGCAATTAAATTTATAGCATAAGAGGTTCGAAGTACAGTCCCGCTTGTGAGCAGGATTGATTTTGCCTATTGTTGCGATAAGAAATCCCGGCGAAGCCGGTTAATTTAAATAATTTCGCGCTCAGATTTATGTCAGGTTTGGGCAATCTGAATGGCGAAAAGCAGCAGGAATATTGCGATATTTCAATGTTTTTCGTCATTTGGATCGGACCTAAGATGACGTGAAGATAAGATGCGAAAAATCCAAGTTATTTATTTGTGAGCCCTTAACCCGGATTTTTTACAATACTTCTATTACAAAAACGTATATAAAATAAATTCATGAATGGAGTCCAATGGCTACCAATAATTCAGGTCAAATTAAACATTTTGAACGCTATAAAGGAAATGAAATCATCATTGCAGGAAGTGATGATAAACCGGTTGTTGGCATTAATGGCGTTGATATCGGTGTTGAGATCGCCAATCCGGAGCCGCCGCTTTATACATCACGGCTTACCTACAGTTTATACGCGTCTCCTCTTGAGCTTGCCAGGGAAATGATTGATATCGAATTTACCCTCAAGGGAAAAGGGATCAATTTTATAAAAGCAGTCTTGAAACGCAGGATAAATATAACAATGCTCTCAGCTGCAGAAATAACGAAACTGCGAAATGCCCTGTTTGTTATGAAAGAAACAGGCACATATGACAAATACGCTCATATTCATAAATATTCGAGCAATCTTGGACATCATGGGCCTGCATTTCTACCATGGAATCGGGTGTTATGCTACAAGTTGGAACAAGAATTACAAAATATAGATCCCGATGTTGTCCTCCCCTACTGGGATAGTACCAGTAATAATGTCGATTCCCATGACAATTCAAAAGTGTGGCGGCGTGAATTTTTAGGAAAAGGAGGCGAAGTAACGTTGGCCTGGCAGGGACAAGATGGCAAATCACATACCTGGAGAATCATGCGTAATAAACTAAATATGATTGCCATACCGATTGATGCCAGCACATTCAATTTGAATCGCGACAGCTATCCTGATTTCAGAACAGTTATAGAAAACCGTGTTCATAATGCGTCGCACGTTTTTTTAGGTGTGCCGCACGGGGATCAATGCAGTTTTGAGACAGCCACTAATGACCCGTTCTATTTTTTTATTCAATGCAATGTTGATCGATTATGGGTTGAATGGCAAATACGTATGAAACAAAAATGGCTCAAAGACAATCCCGGCATGAAATATCCTGCCGCACAATTATCCGAGGACTATTATTGGCACGGAAAAGATGAAGATCATACGTGGAAGACTCCCCCGAACCGCCATAATTTAGACAGTGTTTTCTGGCCTTGGGATGGTACTGAAACACCCAATGGCGGTCCTTCTTCCGTGATCCCTCCGTGGAGTACTGGCATGTCAGAAACCTTTACACCACGGATGATGCTTAATCACCATGATTGGGGATACGCCTATGATTCCGAACCCAGGTCAAGTAACACAGGTGATAGTGAATAACTTCATAAAAACCCAATTCTTGTCCAAACAGGAAACCCGCGCTCCACGAATCCATGCCGTCTTGAAGGCTGCGGGCTCCGCCTCCTTAGCCTTTCAATCCGGCCTGGCTTCGTGTCGCTGCCTGGTATTCTTGTTTAACCTGACCTGTGGGCCAAGACAACCCGAAAGCCAATGAAGTTGCCCCGGTATGACGGCACAATCCTGAGACGATTAGCCGACCGGCAGTACACAGCGTGGAGGCTCCAACAACCACCGCGCAACACACGCTCGGAGCCTGATTTCGGGCCAGATGGATCAGTAACTTCATCTGAAGAATAGTCACCATACCAGTCATTACACCATTCCCAGACATTTCCATGCAAATCATAAAGTCCCCAGTCGTTCGGCTTTTTTGAGCCAACCGGATGTGTCGCGCCACTGTCCCAGGATTCATCATACCAGGCATAATCATTGAGCATCTTTTCTGAATCACCAAAACAAAATCGCGTAGTTGATCCAGCTCTGCACGAATATTCCCACTCCGCTTCTGTAGGCAATCGAAAATCAGGACTCGCCCAACGGCAAAACGCTTTGGCATCATCCCATGAAACGCCAACCACCGGCTGTCTTGGATCACTAAAACGACTGTCATTCCAATACGGAGGAATCTGCTGGTCCGGATTGGCTTCAAGAAACCGACCAAATTCTTCATTAGATACCGGATATTTCCCCATCATAAACTTGCTGACGTTTACCTGATGAACAAGCTTCTCGTCATCATATTCGTTTGAACCCATAGCAAATACCCCGGCAGGAATGGAGACAAATGCAATACCAGTCTTTTCATCAATGCCAACGTCTGCTTCCTTTCGAGTTGCAACAGTCAACTGTCGCAACTGATCTGATGAAAGTCCTGCACGATTACGTTCAATAATTTCCTTCGAAAAAGCTGCCAGTTCCTTATGGTTCGATTGCAAAAAGTTCATACAGACATCCACCAGACCCGGCGCATTACGATAGCGTAATAATCGTAAGATGCGGGCCTTTTGATCCATGTTGACCTGCTCAGAATTGAGAACATCAAGAAAGGGTTCAATTACAACATATTGGGCTTCCTCAAGACAAAATCCAATCAACTCCTCATGCTCAGAAATCATATCTGAATTTAACACCGCGCTGAAAAACGAATTGGAAAAATTTCTTGAGCCCATACCCAGCGCCAGCAAAATCACTTCCCGCCACCAACTCTTTCCCAATTTTTCAACCAATTCATCTGCTAATCCCTCCTGTACAGCATACCAGGCCGCCAGGTACTCCTGAAAGGTTAAATGCAAAAAACCACATTTCCCGGGATTTGTCGTTGCCAGTATGCCACTCTCGTCACGCATTCGTTTTACAAATTTCATACCGTCGAGACCCAACCCGGAATCCTTCGTGAGTTCGACCAGAGCCTTTCCGGCTAATTCGCCCATTAACTCGATAGGCATTGATGTCCGCGACTCTTCATCTTCCTGTTCGTGCATCTTCCAGGAAATACTGCCTAAAACCGCTTGGGCATTGCGAGCATTATAACCGCTGACATCCTGAGATTCGCGCAATTTCCGGCGCCAATGCTCTAATAATACGAGAATACATCGTGAATAAACATCGGCGCGTTTTCTTGGCAAATCTTGATCCTGATGATAAACAATGCATAAAATCGTAAGTAATAACGGGTTGGTTTGTAATGCACTCATATTTCCGGTACGAAATCCCTTTTCATTGTGCAAAATATCCAGAAGGGATGTACTATAAGTTGATGCCTCTTGACAATCACCGCGCAATTCACGGCAGGCAACGGCATACCAACATTCTATAAAATGTTTGACTTGATCCGGATTAAGCGGCTTTATATGTGCTGTGAGAAAATCTGCTCCAAGGCTGACTTCTTCACGATACCCCTGATAACGGCTGGTTACCAAAAATGTATCTCCGGTCCGCTCTGTTAAGGCCTGACGAATCCAGCCACTGACTTTAATTCTGGCAGCTTCATTAACCACCTCATCGAGACCATCGATCACCCACAATAAATGGTCATGACGCAGCAAATCCTGTCCGGGATTCGCTTTCTCACCAACCAGCGCCACTGAACGCGTCTCTCTTATAAGAAACGATGTCAGCCCTTTAGTTAAATCCTGTTTACTTAGATTACGAAGACGTATAAAAACCGGAATTGTCTGCTCAGGCAATCCCAGGTCCTCTACAGATTGCTCGCCACTCACCAGCTGCCAGCATAGTTGCCGGGCACCTGTAGTTTTACCCGCTCCGGGATCGCCTAATAACACAACACCTCTTTTACCTGATTTTTTTGCTTCAACAATCACAGATGATAAGTCTATATTTTCATCTATTCGGGTCGCTTTTTCGAATTTCTTTTTGTCAAATTTTCGGGATGCTTCACAAGATAGTTTACACTTTTGAGTATGCTGTGATAGAAAATGCAAAAAAAATAATATCGAATATCGAACAAGGAATGTAGAATCATGAAGTTTTTTCCTTCGTCATTCATAATTCTTTGTTC
>JAJFLO010000118.1 GCA_021772675.1 Verrucomicrobiota bacterium
TTCATCCTGTTTTATCGGCTCATCATTTCCTGCATCTTCGGTAGACAAATCCACATCAACCCCACCCAACAAAGCATCAATATCGTTCTGAGATACGGGCTCATCGGTCAGCAGTGCATTAATTTCATCTTGGTTTATCGGCTCATCATTTCCTGCATCTTCGGTAGACAATTCCATATCAGTCCCATTCAATAAAGCATCAATATCGTTTTGGGATACAGGCTCATCAGTCAGCAGTGTATTAATTTCATCTTGATTTATCGGCTCATCATTTCCTTCATTTTCGGTAGACAAATCCACATCAGTTCCATTCAATAAAGCATCAATATCGTTTTGAGATACGGGCTCATCGGTCAGAAGTGCATTAATTTCATCTTGATTTATCGGCTCATCATTTCCTGCATCTTCGGTAGACAATTCCATATCAGTCCCATTCAATAAAGCATCAATATCGTTTTGGGATACAGGCTCATCATTCACAAGTGCATTAGCACCATCTTGAGAGACCATGCTATCGTCATTACTTATCGGTGAGTCAATTTTCTGATTTGGTTTTGTGCCATTCAAAATACTCCGATCCTCTTCTTCTTTAGAATCTGATAGCAGTTGGGATAATTCATCTTCAGAAATTTGAAGATTCTCACAAAGGTCTTCTGGTTCATCGATATCAGAATTACTCCAATCAACGGCTACAGAATAATTTTCGGCACTTTTTGGGGAATTTTTCAGAATTTCGTTAATTTCTTGTTGATCAACCAATAAACGTTCAGGCTTATCTACAGTTTCATTATTTTCAGCATCTAGAGATTCTGCATTTTTTAATGTCAGTAATTCATCTTCAGAAATAGTTAGTGTTGCACAAACATCTTCTGGCAATTCTAAATCGTCCTCATTCAATTCATCGGAAATTGAAATCAATTCTTGATCGGTTTCATGATTCGAATTGAGTAATTCATTTAATTCATCTTGGGAGATTTGATCTGTAGGAATCTGACTCTCGACAGGTGGTTCAGATGATTCTTCGCTATTCTGATCTTGTTCTGGCAGCAAGTCCTTATCCATTTCTTTTTCTTCAACCGGTACTAGCTCCTCCTCATGTGACACTTCGCTGGAACTTTCACCTGAGTGCTGCACTTCGGCTTGACCATCAGATATAATCTGATCCAATTGATCCCCAACATCCAAACCAGCTGATTCATTTTCAATTTCACCAATTACTCGTTTCAGCTCTCTGGGATCAATTTGAATCTGTTCATCTTTCGGCAACATATCGTCTAAAACCATTTCCATAAGCTGTTGCGCATTGCACGGTTCTTTCTCGTCAATAAGCACACCCAACGTCGACAGCAATTTTGATGGAGGCAGCTGTTCAAACAATGTTACTAAGGCTCCAGCAGTACTATATATGGTCAGTACATTGTCCTGAATATTATTGATGATTTCCGGATTGAATTCATCGAGTAAAATAGTTCGTTGATTTAACGAAGATTTTTCATCGGAATTTTCGTTTTCTCCAGTCCCTTGATTGGAATTAATGATTTTTACATTCGACCTTAAGAACAATTTTAGCCTATCGCGTGCTGCATTAAATTCCATTAGCAGCTCGGTCGTCTTCAAATTGCTGTAATATTTAAAATCCTGTTCGTTATGGCTATCCATTGATCTCAATTTCTTTTAGGGTCTGTATTGGGATATCTCCGGGTATTAATGATTCCCATTCCAAGAAAATCGTATCGTCTAAACAGACAATTTGATAATCAGGAATCCACAGTGATCGTTCGTAGTCTTTTGGAGAAAATGATGTTTTAATATCAATACACTGAATACCAGGAACACTCCATGTATCGGGAATAATCGAGCTATTAAAACATACAATTGTCTGTATGGATTCACGATTCAAAATTTCCCAAATTTCAGGCAATGACAATGATTCAGACTGCGTAATGATTGTTCGTTTATCGGTTACAATTTGACTTACTATATCTGCATAATTCATATTATTATCGTGTGGTTCAAGTAGAAGAACTGACTGATGGTATCGCGGTAAAGCATCCGAGCTAAACTCATTGTCATGAAACAATATCATTGCCGATAAAAGTCGACCTGATTCAAGCATGTCGTCTAGTAACATAGCAAAGATGTTTATTAGATCATCAATTCCGGAGAATAGACTAATATTATCATTCAGTGCATTTTGAAACTTTGATATTAGCAGAAGACTACAGCACGATGAAAGAAGGGAATACGCAGGATTATCAGGACTGAATAATGTTGCCAGGCTTGATTGGTGTTCTAGCAGATAGCGTCTTGGATTTTTTTGAGCCAGTACAATTTCTTCAATTAAAGAATTTAGCTGTTTACCTAATAAATTTAACTCTTCAGAATCCAATAACGACTCACACAACGAATTCGATTTCCTTAATTGATTCACCTTAATTTCGCTGGCAAACTCCTCCAGAGCTTCACTTAATGGTTGAACTGAAGTTCCGGCAATGGCAGCACCTCCCTCAGTTGCATTGATAACGTTTATTCCAGAATCAGATATTACTGTTTCAAAATAATCTCGGTAAAATTCCATGCTTAAATCAGATTTAACGGTGCCACCATTGATGCCACCTAATTCAATGACATTTGTTGAACCTTTACCCTGATTAAATGGAACTTTCATCTCTTTCGAATGAAACTCGTTCCCCTTGTAAGCGAGATCAAAACCAATCATAATCAAATTCTTCGGCCTGAAATGCGCCGCCATATGAAACGCCATGTGCCCGACACAGCGGCCCACCAGCAATGTATCACTCATTGATTTCATCTGTCGAAACCAGTCATCACGTTCATTCGTTTTTTCTACCAAACAAACCGGCCCGGGATAATGCCGCAGTACCAGGTGGTTTGCTTCGTAAGGAATGATCAATGGAACATCACTGCATTCGGATAAATGATTCGCATAAAAGCGCCATGTCAATGATGCATCATCCATTGATACAATTAAATGTGGTTTTATGTTATGAGCGAAAAGAGTGGAGATCGAAGCATCTGTGGCAATTATTAAAACATTATCTCGATAATTCGTAAGTGATTGAACATTTTGATCCAACGATGGCCCCGCACCGACAATGACAATTGTTGATGCTTGAATATGGAGATGGGAGAGGTTAAACTGAGCTCCATGGCTTAAATTAAGGAATTTATTGATGGTTAAATGCCATGCATGAAGTGATCTAAATGCTGCATCCGAACAGTATTTTTGCTGAATCCTTAGTGTTGTCTTTTCCAACATTTGCGCGAGATTGGGATCCAGTCGTCTAAATCGCTTCGGAATATATACAGCCACGTCACCCGCCAGAAAATTCGACATTTGTGATGACAGAACCGATGCCAACTGTCGTTTAGCTGTATTGGAATCTGCTGCAAGCTCAACAAGTTCAATTAATGAATTTTCTTTGATACAACTCGTGCCTTTCCAGACTGACAATCTATCCTGATTCCAGTCCGCAACAACAAGTTTTTCCAATCGCACTGCCTGATTCAAGATGAAATCAATTGTGACCTGTGAACACGGAGGCAGAATGACCGTTTTTAAAGCACTAAGCGATTCTCCAAGTTCATCAATGACCTCTTTTTCCGGATTAAACGGATTTTCGGTAGGCCGTAAATAATCATCGGTACACCATGTTAAAATAGATGTGCAGTCCGTGCTTTCTCTGACCATTTGCCAGTGATGTGTGTCCACAGAATGACATTCTTTTTCAGGATGAATTATCATAAATATTTTACTTTTTATTAAAAATTGATTGATCCAGTTCCAGATTGCAACTATTTATTAATGAAAGGTTTAAGGCTTGGTTAAGCGCCGATTCCTTTATGATTTATGCCGCACATAATTGGCATTTTCTAAGTGGATTTTTTTAACAAAAATCAACCAAAACGCCAAGAATATTGTATACATATGGGCGCATTCTCTATGCCATAGAAAAATAGAACTTTTTCAATTAGCTCTGCGCAGCATTCACAGTTTACGTATTGATAATTGTAAATTGTTAGTTGCCAAATTTATGTGTTTTCCAGAATTACACCAATAACCAATCAACACCAATTCCTAACCTGATTAATTCATCCGGCCTATACCCAGTGGCATGCTAATTGCGCCTTGTTTACTGGTATGAAATCATATACCCAAATCTTAAAAATAATTCTGTTTAGCTTTCTGATAATGAATGGTTATGCTCAGCAGGAAATTATCGATCATGACGATTCAGTCAAACAGACACCATCATCAGTTTCAGGTGAAAAGAAAGTGGATGGAAAAGGATTTGGGCCCGGCATTACGCAAACTAATACTGATCGACATGAAACAGGGTTAGGAATATCACCGGCTAAATACCTCTTCTCTATAGGTATCGTAGTCATAATGATGATAGCCATACTCTGGGTAATGAATCGATTAAACTTTGGCAGTCATACCGAACGTGGAAAAGCCTTTATAACAATTAAAAATCGAATTCATTTCGATAATAAAAATTCATTAGCTTTGGTTAATTTCAGGGATGAAGAATTATTAGTTGGTATCGGAACCAACGGTATAACATTATTAAAAACATATTGTCACCCAACGGATTCAGACACTAAAAACAACGCATTAATATGAAGATCATCACCCATTTTAAATGCAGCATTTTTTATCACCGTTTTATCTGGATAACGTTATTAATAATCCTCGGGATCGCGGTGGTTCCATCATCATTTTCACAAAATCTACAGGTTACGCCAAACGACATTGGGTTTCAACTGAGTCTTGAAGGTCAAAGTTTTAGTAAAGCTGTTAATATTTTTCTCCTCATTACAGTATTAAGCCTTGTGCCGAGTTTTATTATGATGATGACATCATTCACACGAATCGTTATTGTCCTTGCCCTGCTTAAACAAGCGCTTGGAATGCATCAAGCACCATCAAATAAAACCGTTGGTGCTCTTGCTCTGTTTCTTACATTCTTTATTATGCAGCCCGTTTGGGACAGAATTTACAATGACGCAATCCAACCTTACTCGAAACAACAGATTAATCAGGAGCAGGCGATTGAAATCGGAATTATTCCTCTAAAAGAATTCATGCTGCGCCAAGCCAGGGAAAGCAGTCTGTTACTATTCATGGATCTTGGCAATATGGATCCCGTTGCGTCACCAGCTGAATTATCCATGACGGTTATCATACCCGCATTTATGCTAAGTGAACTTAAAACGGCGTTTCAAATGGGATTTCTTCTTTATCTGCCTTTTTTGGTCGTTGATATAGTCGTAGCCACTGTGCTCATGTCGATGGGGATGATGATGCTCCCTCCAATGATGATTTCATTGCCATTTAAGCTGCTTTTGTTTATTATTATTGACGGCTGGGGGATTCTGATCAAAACACTAGTATCAAGTTTTTATTAATTGCAAATTCAGATTTCATTTCTCTGGAGTGAAAACCTTAAATCCTAAAAATACATGTCTGAAGAATTTATAATAGAAGTTGTAATGATGACATTACGTACGGTCGGATTATTGGTAGCGCCGCCAGTCATTGCGATTGTAGTTGTTGGGCTTGTTGCTAACATTTTACAAACTATCACACAGCTAAAAGACCAAGCGCTTTCTTTTGTACCCAAAGTTATCGTTGTCGGAATCGTTATCTTAGTGGCCATTCCCTGGTATTTGCAAGTCCTTCAGGAATTTGCCCATACCATATTTGAAATGATGGCTTCTGCAACATCATGACCATTGATGTCCCATCTTCAATACAGGTTGTTCAACTCATTGCAGTTATATCTCGAATTAGCGGAATTCTATTTTTTAGTTTACCCGCGCTAAGCTCTATGCATATTCCATTGAAAGTAAAAGCAGGGCTCGCTCTCATTATTTCTTTTATTATGCTACCTGTTCTCCCTGAAAACTGGCAACAATCGTCATTATATCAGCATTTGACTATATTGGGTATTATTCTCATCGTCTTTAGTGAGGTGTTGCTGGGAATGGTCATCTCATTGGTGGTCAGATTTGTTTTAGAATCTATCATTATTGGCGGATTCATAATTGACCGAAACGTCGGATACGCCATGGCTCGGACGGTTGATCCTACGTTAGATTCAAATTCAACGATTCTCGCGACATTTATGATGCAGATTTTCTTAGTTATTTTTCTTATATTTGACGTTCATCTGGATATAATCCGGCTGTTGGCATTTTCGTTCCAGGAAGTCTCCCCGGGGTCGTTTATTCTGAAAAGCCAAATGAAAGACATCATGTACACTCTGGGATCACAGATGTTCAGCTTGGGATTCAAGATTGCGTTGCCCATTTTTACCATAATTCTATTCACAAATATTGCTATGGCATTGATGGCCAGATTTGGTCAGGAATTCGAAGTCATGATGCTATCGTTTCCGATCCGGATAGGAATGGGTTTATTGACAATGTCAATATTAGTCCCCGTGTTTATTCATATATTTCGAAAAATCAATGACGATATGATCTACTGGATGCGAGTCATTTTTACGTTATAAAACGGGGATGCTTCACGCTAAGCTCGAAAAAGTAGTTTACACTTTTGTTAAAAAATATTCCTTTCATTTAAATCGAATATCGAACAAGGAATGTAGAATGACGAAGGAAAAAACTTCATGATTCTACATTCCTTGTTCTATATTCGATATTATTTTTTTTGCATTTTCTATCACAGCATACTCAAAAGTGTAAACTATCTTGTGAAGCATCCCATAAAACGAAGCAGGTACTTGTCACTCGGACTAAAATCCCAATTCTGAAGCACAGATTTATCAAAACGATATTCCATTTGACCGTCTCGCAGGATTCAACTGAATTATTTTTGCCTAAAATCCCTTTATTCAAGCAAAATAGATATGAGTATTTTCGACAGCGTTGTGGTGATCAGTCCTTATGTTGCCTGATTCTAATGCTGAAAAAAGTTTTGAAATCCCAATGGGTTTACTTAAAAAAACGTCAAATAACTGATCATCTATTTCTTCCGATTTTATACATTTGCGATGACACATTGATACAGCAATACAAAACGGTTTTGCATCAGGCTCTGAGTTTGCAATTTCGCCAAATAGTCTTGATTTATCTAAATTGTCAAGTCCATAATCTATGATAATTAAGTCATAATTTATTGTGTTTATTTTCTCGAACGCCTCTGACATCGTCGTTTTGCAATCACACGTTATACCAAATTCATTTAACATTTTTTCTAAAATATTTGAAAATGTTTTATTATCATCAAGAATAAGGCAACGATTAAATTTATTTTTAAGGTGAAATGGGGTAGGCTTATGATATACAGCATCGACTACTTTCTTTAATTTTACGGTAAACAAAAATGAAGTTCCGACTTCAATTTCACTTTCTACTCCCAGAATTTCTCCGCCAAGATAAGAAATTAATTTTTGATTTATCGTCAATCCCAAACCCGTTCCGCCATAAATCCGGGTTGTTGAGCTGTCCGCCTGGACAAATGCATCAAAAATTAGATTCTGCTTATTTTTGGGAATACCGATTCCCGAATCTTTAACGCAAATTTCGACCATTATAAAATTCCGGTTTTCCCGAGTCTTTCGAACAGTCGTCAATACTTCACCTTGACGAGTAAATTTAATTGAATTGCCAATAAAATTTGTTAAGATCTGTTTTAACCGAATTGGATCAGACTGAACGATGGGTAGTGAAGAGTCGATATCACATATTAGTTCGATATTCTTGTCTGATAATTTAGGCTTCATGAGATCATATACACTTGTGACTAAAGCCTCCATATCCAAAGGGACCATATCTAATGTCAATTTCCCGGCCTCAACTTTGGACAAGTCCAGCAAGTCATTGACAATGTCGAGCAGGGAATCTGAACACAGTTTGATCTGCTCACAAAAATGAAATTGTTCCTGAGAAAGTTCTTCCGATAAAAGTAATTCTGAAAATCCTTTAATCCCGTTTAATGGAGTTCGCAACTCATGAGTTACATTCCTTAAAAATTCCGTTTTATAGGTATCCTTTATGCCCAATTCATCTGCTTTTTTCCGCAATAGATTTTCAGTTTGTTCCAACTTTTGATTTTTATAATTTAATTCCTCAATATTTTTCTTTATTAGTTTTTCTGATAAGTATTTCTCCGTTACATCTGTAATAAATAATAATAATCCGGAATTATTATCGTCATAATTTACGTAACATCCCCTGACAAGCTGGAACATATTGGTTTCACCACTCACCCGTAATGCATTACTTGGTTTAAGAGGAAGAAAATACTGATGAATTGATGGAGAGAGAATAACAGAGTTTTGATGCTTCAAGCTTAATTGCATCTGCTTAAAACTATTTCTGTTGACGATTTCGGGGAAAAGCTCACCAAGAGGTTTTCCTATCACTGCCTCTCTCTTGAGCTGACTATGTCGTTCCAACCATTTATTCCAGAACAAAACACAACATTTTTCATCCAGAAAAAGAACCCCCTGGTCAAGATAGTCACTGATTGCGATTTGCAGTAAATCTTTCATTGAACATTCACTATTTTCAAATTTATGCGAGACTTAACAATTGATTCAATACATATTCAATTGATGATTTTTGCACGGTAACGACTAAGTCCATGGAAATTTCCTCGGCTGCAAATACGAAATTGGAATTAATAATAATGCCGAAATCAAGCGACCGGTTTCTCTCAAGGAGATCATCAAACAAACCACTACCAACATGAGTAAAAAATACGGGAAGCTGATAATTAACAACAGTGTCGAGTAGGTTCGATATACTACCAATACAGCTATTAATGATTATATTACCCACCTCTAATAACAAATCTTTCTCCATCTCAGGGACAACTTCCTCGACACTACCAAACTGAGCTTGACTGATAATCTGCGTCCAGCGATAGGCGGACTGTTTATTGAATATCAATATTGAGTCACCTTCAAATTCACCACTAAATTCCATTTCCACACAACTACTCCAATTTTGATAGTGGGTATCAAACAGATTACGCATTGTTTCAATCTTCGTAAATGATATACGAGGTAGTGGTATGTCGATGGGATGATCAATGAGATTCGACAAGACTGAAGCGGCCTTACCTATCCCGATATTCATACTTTCCTTGATCGCATCTTGATGGATATCGTTTAAATGCATCAGCCAATTCCCTTTAGGATACCAGCCAAATGCTCACCTTCAGTGGTTTTATTAATGAATTCATTACATCCAAATTTCATGGCATCGTCCTTTACTTTTGTCTGAACATTAGCAGTAATCATTACTACCGGTAAATCCGGACATATTTCACGAATTATTTTTAATGTCTCCAGACCATCCATTTCTGGCATAAGATGGTCTAAAAAAACGATTTTATACGTTTCGTTCCTTACCTGAAGTTCCTTTATTTTTTGAATGCCGGCTCTGCCGGTTCCAGCCTCTTCTATCGCAAAACTGTCAGAAATTTTCCGTATCTTTTTCATGAGCATCATTCGGCTCAAATTGGAATCATCAATAATCAATATTCGACGCCTTGACTCATTGTGTTGGTCATTCATGGTTATCATCCTTCACAAACATAATAATTAATGCAATTTTAGCTTTGTAGTTATACTGCAAGCAGTAGGTTATTCGACATTCGTTTTTCATTTCAGGCAGTGATTTTACAGAAACCTGTCGAAAACCTGATGGCTTTCGGTATATTTGACGATTCACTTTGCAATTTTCGTGCCATATTTTTCGATAATTGCAATCAAATCACCCGGTCGTACAGGCTTGGCAATAAAATCATTCATGCCACATTTCAAACATTTCTTTTTTTCGGTTGCCATGACATTCGCAGTTAGCGCAATAATGGGTATTTTATTACCGGAATCACGGATACATTTCGTCGCCTCAATGCCATCCATAACTGGCATCCGCATATCCATAAATACCAGGTCAAATGTTTCATTCGATATGGCATCCACACCGTTCGCTCCGTTTGCTGCAATCGTCACTTCCTGACCCAATTTTTTCAGCACTTTTCTAATCAAAAGCTGATTTATCTGATTATCTTCTACAACCAGAATTTTCAATGAGGGAAGATTGGTATTCTCCAATAAATCACCTGATTTTCTTTTTAGATCCTGAACTGGATTGTCATCGTCATGCAGAACCGGACCAAACATGTCTTTATTCAGCGGTTTTAATAGGTAATAATCAAATCCCTCCTCTTTCATTCGTTTCAGCGTTTCAATACTATTATCGGAAGAAATACCAATAACTTTAAATTTTCTTTCTGGATATTGAGTGATAATTTGACTTAAAACACTAAATCCATCGACATCCGGCATGATAATATCAACAATTACATAGTTAAACCGTTGATTCTTTAAGGTATCCATTGCATCCTTAACCAACAGATTTGCGACTACATCCATATTTAATTTCTTTAACAGCCTTGTTTCTATCTGTAGCGCTTGTGAATTATCATCCAACAAAAGACATCTTTTCTGATTAACTGGAAGCAGGCTAGACATCTCTGTGTTACGAACAACGGATCTATCTAAATGAAACCAGATTGAAAACTTAAACGTTGTCCCCACATTCAATTGACTTTCAACTGTGATCTTTCCCCCCATTAATTCGACCAGTTTCTTGCAAATCATCAAGCCAAGTCCAGTACCGCCAAATTTCCGGGACGTAGATCCTTCGGCCTGTGAATATTTATCAAAAATATGGTCAAGTTTGTCAAAAGGAATTCCGATGCCCGAATCACAAACGGAGAATTCAAGCTGAACTGAATCCGAATTTTCCTGCAATAATTCAACCCGAGTAATAACATGTCCCATTTCCGTAAATTTTATCGCATTGCCGACGAGATTGACAAGTATCTGCCTGAGTCGGGTAGGATCCCCGATTAGATGGGGATTGAAGTCGCCAATATCACATAACAATTCTACTTTTTTTCCGTTTGCTTTCGATCGTACCAGCTCACTTGCTTCATAAATGACAGTTTCAATATCGATTGCGATAATTTCAAGATCAAATTTACCTGCTTCTACCTTTGAAATATCCAAAATATCATTGATGATTATTAACAATGATTCGCCACTCATTTTGATAACTTCCAGCGATCGACGTTGTTCACTACTAATTTCTTCTTCTGAAAGCAGCAACTCAGTAAATCCAATGATGCCATTCATCGGTGTTCGAATTTCATGCGACATGCCAGCAAGAAATTCACTCTTAGATTCATTGGCTTTATCAGCTGCATGCTTGGCAATGGCTAGCTCCTGCTTAGTCTGTTCAAGTGCGTCAATGAGTTCTATCAGTTGTTTATTTGTACTATCAGCTTCACTGGTTCTTGCTGATAAAAATGCACGAGATTCCTCCAACTCTTCGTTGGCTTTGTCAGATTCATGAGCCAAATTTATATAGTCCATGACCAGCCCACCAATTGGAATCATATAAGACACTGTTTTTAAGAGATGAGCGACATTAAATGCACTATCAAATAAGACTTTAGAACCAATAATCATATATAACTGTGTTGCAATTTGGGGAATAAAACTGATAACCAACGCATGGGAAAAGAAACTTTTTTCCAACTGATAGTATTTTTTAAACAGGAAAAAACCTGTTGCAAAAAACAGCAGAGGATAAATGTCCCAGGGTCGACTGATCAGTGATTCAGGATACATTGTCTGCGGCAGTGAAACATAGGTTGAACACATATAAATTAGCGAGGACGACAATACTCCAATGAAGATGCCAATGATTATAATGACATTAAGCGATAGGTCTATTTTCCATTTGTGTGCGGCGAATATTAAAAGAATGCAGCAATTTAGAATTACAGCGCTGAATAATCTGCATAAAGCCCAGGTGAAAGGAATAAAATCATTATTTTCAGCGTTCGCCTGAATTAAGCGATCAGCAGCCAAAATGTGAAATGCATCCATACAACCAGCAAAAAATAGAGTCAAACAGATAAGAATACATGCTGGATTTGACCTAACTTTATAATATGCGATACCCAGTAGTAGCAAAAATACTGCTGTACAAAATGAACTCCACTCCATAATTGTATGAATAAAACTTCCGGAGAAATTATGGAATAATGAATCCATAGATTCGACGCTTGAATGCATTGGGTCACGCATGATCGCGGAACTGCCGAAATCAATTCCAGCAAATTGAAGTAGTGAGGGAGAAATGC
>JAJFLO010000119.1 GCA_021772675.1 Verrucomicrobiota bacterium
CGTAATCAAGACCGCCTGGATAGTGGTTCTCAAGGAGAACTTAACCTCGGAGACAATAACAATAAATAACATTAAACATTAATGCTTGCCCCCTTTAAGGGGGCTTCCTCATACCACCGGCTCTGCCGGTGGTACGTGATTCATCAGTATTCTGCTGCGAGCCCTATTCTCTGCTCAAATAAGTCGATTAACTCAATTTTACATCTCAGTGAATGAAAATTCACATTCACTGTGAAATTTTCTCTAAGCAATTTATTATGAGCGAGTTAAGTGCTTTCGCGACGAATCGCATGAATTAATCAGGCTAAAATACCGTTCAACTCAAAAATGGATTATTCGTTTTTTCAAAAGCGATATTTGTTGCTGGCCCATGTCCCGGATATACTTGAAAATCGTCACTTAATGTCAAGAACTTTGTTTTTATGCTGTTGATTAACGTTGAAAAATCTCCACCAGGTAAATCTGTTCTGCCAATGCTCCCCTGAAACAATACATCACCGCCAATGACAAACTTTTGCTCCTTACATACAAATGCAATATGACCAGGGCTGTGACCGGGAACGAATAATATCGCAAGTTCCGACTCACCAAATTTAACAACGTCCGCCTCGGTGAGAAAATCATTTGCAGCAGGGGAGGGGGTATAATCAATATTACAAGCAATCGCATAAGCGACAGTCGCTTCCATGAAAGCATTCTCAATTTTATTGAATAACAGAGGAACACCAAAGGTGTCAGTGACGAATTTATTACCCATGATATGATCAATATGACAGTGAGTATTGAGAAGGATTTTCGGGGTTAGATCATTTTGTTTAATAAAATCAACCAGTTGCATTTCTTCGCTTCGATCATTACATCCCGGATCAATGACAACACATTCTTTGGTCTCATCGAATAATACAAAAGTATTTTCATGAAAAGCGTTAAACGTAAATTTTTTTATATTAATCATAAGTGATTATAATTGAATTCGGATTAAAACTGATGGTTGGATAAGAGAAGAATTGGTGACCCCAACGGGATTCGAACCCGTGTTGCTGGGATGAAAACCCAGTGTCCTAGGCCTGACTAGACGATGGGGTCAGTTTTGATCCATGATTTCAGATTAATCATTTAATATTCTGAATGTCCAGTCTAATAAATGAATCCAAAGGCTATAACAAGTAATTTGTGAATGGAAATTGTCAAACTCCATTATTAACATTTAAATAATTTCTGGAGATTATCAAAATCTGCGATTTAAGTCAATTCTGATTTGGGTACTTGATTAAACGTGGTGAGGAAATATTTCTTTTCGTTCTCATCTGCAATACGATCACCTGCTTTTTGAGCGTGCTCATAGAATTTTCGGTGAACGGCGTTATCTCCGACAAGACACCCTGCATGAGCCATAATTGCATAAGTAAAAGCAAGTTCCCAATCAAGAATTTCATTTGCATTAACGAATTTCAAGCATTGCTTGGCATATCGAAACGATGAGTCACCGAATCCCATTAGCGCATGGACATGTGCTAATAATATATTCGCCCGCATAATCTGGATTTCAGTTTTGATTTGAGCCCAATGAAAAGCAGCGGCATGTGCTGCATTCAACATTTCACGGTTTTCAGATTCCGTACGACTCGTTTTCTCCGATAACGTCCAGGCCACATTATTGCATTCACAGGCAAATTTGCCATGCCACTTATTGATCTCTTCTTTTTCCAATACCACTCCCTTAGCCTGATTAATTGATGCGGTTTCGTTACGAGAGTGCTTAGTTCACTTTAGATCAATGAGTTATGGAGGTTCTAAAGGCGAAGGAATAGTGAACTATTTCCAGTATTCAGGTTCTTCATAACTTGCTTAGATAAAGTGAGATATGCGCTCGCAATAGACGCCTGATGAATTAATCAGGTTAGATTTAACTGAGTTAATAATTTAAGAATACAACAGGTTCCTAAAGCTCGGCTTAAATTCCATATGAAATAACTATCTTCCGAACAGGAATTAAATAACTTCCCAATTTACTTTTTCTTATAATATTATACCGCAAGCGGTAGATTTTACGACATTCGTATTTCATTCCAGGTAGAAATTTTATAGTAACCTGTCGAAAACCTGATCGCGTGGGGGGTATACTTTTAGATCCACTCATCTGTCGATCCGTTGTGGCAAATCGCAAAAACTGACAGGCATTGAATGTCGATTGTCGAACAGCCGAGTCGTAGACGAGACAGCCGAACCACCGGTTCGGAGTGAAGCGTAGCGAAACGGCAACTCGAATATTGAATCACTAAGTTTTTTCCTCATTGTGTTTGGCGGTATTTATACGTGTGACAAAAATTGAAATAAGCTCGTTATTTTCGGCGGTCAGCGATTTCAATTCTGATATTAAGGTAACAAAATTGCCTCCTGCAATCATCAACAACCAAATCCTTATTTCCCGGAGTTCCTTAAGCAATATATTCATCTTGTGGATAAAGTCGGGTCGTGATTGAGCGCTTTAAGCTTCTCCATAATTGGGAACCTGAACTCAGTCGTTTGAGGGAAGTGATATGACATTCTAAACGACATAGTTTCGAGTCAATGCCAATAGCTCGCTGGTCGTATCAATAATCCTGATATTAAGGGGTGCGGCGCGATTGCCAAAATGTTCATTGCTGAA
>JAJFLO010000120.1 GCA_021772675.1 Verrucomicrobiota bacterium
TCATGAAAATAATTTCTGCTGAAAGAATTGGCTTACCGCTCTTAAGAAAAGCTAATGCTATACCACCGATGCTGATGAGAATACCACCGACCGAAACCATCGCAAAGCCTTTTGGAGCCAAGTCTGCCTTGATGGCCTGGACCGGAACAAAAATGACTATGAACGCGGCGACCGTGTGAAACCCGGCAAGAACAAATGTGGTCACTAAGCCGGTATCGGCAACACGAGTCACGGCAATGGCGAATATCCCAACAAGGCCAATGATGAGATAGGTCTTCTGGAATCTTTTGTGAAATTCGGAAACCAGGCCAAGGGAAAGACCGAGTGGAATCAAATAAGAAACCACCACCACTGCAGGATTCTCCAGAATGCCGTAGGTCATGACAATCATCATCAAGCCGTCGACGAGAAGTACAACAAATGCGGCCATGTAAAACAAATCGTGCACCGGGTGCGGTTCATTTCGACGATAGTCTCCTGCAATCTGCCAGACCAGGTAGATTGCTACCAGGCCCGTCAGCAACAGCATTATTTGATCCAATAGATTCATCGTGTTCCCTCCTATGATAAAATTTCTTACAAATCCGGGTTATTACCGCTAAGGGCTTTTATAGTTAATTTGGCCAGACCCGCCGAACCACGCTAACAACTTATTAATTTTCCGCATGGGTTACAGCACCTCGCAGCTGACATCTAAATTAAAACACTTTTTAATGAACAAAATTCAGAAATTCGCCAGGCGCTAATGCGGTCAGATTGAGCAACCCGTTAGGCGAACCGTGAACAACTGACTGCCACACCACCAATGTCCCAAACAAACGCTGATTTACTTAATCAGCACGAGTTTTTTTGAATAATTACCACTCTTAGTTGTTAGTTTATAAATATAAATTCCTGACGGTAACCCACTTGCATTCCACTTCAATTCATAACTCCCCGCAGTCAAATTTTTATCTAAAATCGAATCTATCAACTGGCCCTTTATATTGTAAATTTTTAACGAAGCCTGTCCTGTCTTTGCTAAGGAAAATGATATTTGGGTAGATGGATTGAATGGGTTTGGATAATTTTGATTTAACACATGAGAGTTTGGTAAATTAGCACCTCGCTTTTCTTCAACTGAAATTATTATTTGACTCTCATAGTGATAGAGAAAGCCGTCTTTATTACCAATGATTAAATCCTGGTAGCCGTCTTCATTAAAATCACCTACAACTGGCGCAGCATTGTCGCCAACGTCTATCCCTACAAACATCGCCTCGGATTTCTGCCAGAGCGGTTGCGAACCAACACCCAAATTCTCATAATAATCTAATGTGCCGTCTGCCTTTCCAAAAATCAAATCCTGGTCGAAATCTTTGTCCAAGTCAACAAATGTTATATGGTGATACCTGAAGTTTTCAATGCCGCTGAGTAATTCGGGGGCTTGCTGCCAATTTGGGTTCACGCGTGAACCTGTATTTTGGTAAGCGTTGTAGATTGAGTCTTGCTTTATAAACAACTCCAGTTCAATACCTTCATCCAAATTTACCAAATATGGTTGACTGAATTTTAACTCGGAATCATCAAAGAAAGCAAGGTAAGTTGTATCAGTTTGCCAAACATTCTCATTACCATTTGCCTTAAGAGTATGGTACTCCACATAATTACTAGTAATAGTAGGACCTTGGACGTTATCTCTTAAACACGAAACAGCTACACCTGTCTCTGATGAAAAAGGATCAACACTGAAATTTATAAAAAAGTCCAGATAATTTTGATATCTACCCCTTTGGGGTACTAAAAAAGTATTTGCAGGAAATCCCCAATAAGCATCTAATTCTTCCCAGGGTGTGATTACTAAACTATCAATGGCTCCCAGTACACGTAATCTTCCTGAGGTGTAAGGAATACCCATTTGAAAGTCCCAAAGTCTAACATGATTTTCGCTTACAATTAATTGTTGCGTAATTGTATCGCTTTGAAAAAGAAAAGGCCTGGCTTCAGACTCCACATTAACACGCCCGATTAATTTCTGATTTCTTTCAAAACATAGTTCATCTTCAACTACAGTATTATTTTCAAAAATCTCTAAATTCCGATTACGTGCAACATAAATATAATCACATCTGTCGTCATGACTCATATCATAAAATTGACTATTCCTGAACATGATGCTTTGGCTAAAAAAACTAAAAGATGAAAAAGGCCATTTTGTATTCTCACCAAATATCCAGACTGGGAAAAGCCCCCCTCCTATATTTGCACCAAGATGGAATTCATAACCAATATCTACTGAATTTCCATGAGGGAAAAAATCCATATGCATAACGTCATAATCATCATCATTATCAAAGTCGGCCATATCGATGTTAGTATAATTATAAAAATCTAAAGAATTGAATATAGAATCGGCATGATACCATATACTTGAACTGTCTGAATACAAAAAAAGATATACCGTTTCAAAATTAGGTATATATTTTAGAGAGTAAATATTAGTCAAAAAATCCTGTTTCCCATCTCCGTTAAAGTCAAGGAATCTTATATTGTAAAATACAAAAATGGTATCATCTGATGTAAAAGCCGGCTCAATACGACTCTTAAAATAGTCTTGATGCACTTCCCAATTTGGAGATTGATTCGAGCTGGTATTTTCATAAAAAAACAAAGAGTCTGAAACAATATCCCAATCACCGTCACCTTCCAAATCTACCACATCAAATTTTATGTCAATTGCAGACCATATCCTGTCCTTTGAGGACCATGCGTTTATTAACGGCAGATTAATATTTTTTTGCGTCCAGGATAATTCAATTCCTCGGTTATGTTCATAGTAAGTCAATTCATTATTCTGGAGCACCAAAATATCTGGATAAGAATCCATGTTCCAGTCAACTACCCGAAATCCGGAATCTAGTGAATTGATTTCAACACCGCTGGGGTTAAAAAAAATGTTATTTTCATACCAAATTTGATTTTGACCGAAAACAACAAGGGGGTAAAAGAAACAAAAATATATATATATTCGGAGCATGAATTTCCCTAGTATATTTTTTATGATTGATTTTTGTAGAGCAATAAAAATACCAAACTCTTTTAGAGAAAACCCACTTCACTTTTTGGAGAATTGCTCAAATATTTCTCAATTCAAACCGTTATTCATAGAAAAAACGATATATAATATTTCTCGTCATGAAAAGACAATCCTAACGCCATGCTCATTGGCACGATGGATTCAGTGCACTGAGCTTTGGTAAATTAAATTTCTTCGATAAACCTCTCAACTCAAAATAAAGCAAACCGCCCATCGTGTCAAATGCAGCTTGACGTTAGGCCGCGACGGAGAAAAGTGCCTGCCAAACCACGAATACCCCAAACGCTGACTTACTACCGAACGCTGAACTTTATACCGCTGTTATTTTAAATGGGGCGGTATTCTGTGCAAATATCAAACCCTCTATGTCACTTTTCGTAATCAACCGGCTGCACAACAATCGAAGTAATAAATATACCATCTTTATCTTTGTAAATATATTTCAATGTCACTTCATTATTTCTGAAATTTTTCATATCAGGATTTGTCTTGACATTGTTCACGATCCCTGGTTTTAATTCAGTATTTAAAGCATCTGCATCAAGATCATCAATTGTGTAGTTGATTAAAGTATAGTTGTAAGCCAGGGTTTTACCAGGCAGGGTCGCCGTGTTATCAAGACGAGTATCGCTATCTACCATCATCGGACAATTCATATTCACGGTTTCGGAAATCTTAAGCAGTTGCTCATCAAACGTAACTTTGGGAGTTAGTAAATATTGTCCAAATTTGCTACCAATCGAAATAGCTACAATTGTTACTATGGTTGTAATTATTGTTTTAGTTTTGGATGATTTTTTTTCTTCAGACATATTCATTTCCTAGTTGTATTGAGTACTTATTAAAAGTTTGAAGTATTACTTTATCATGTAAAAATGACATCTTTAAAAAGCCTAACGATATATTAGTAATCCTATTAGGATGAATAAATCGGTCTCAGATTCGTATGGTGGGAATACATTGTACTGGCACCCATGAAAATTAACGATATGTTATAATTGAACAAAAGTCAACAACGTCGCTTAGAAGACTTTTTTACAAATACTTAATTTCCTTCGCAAAGCTTTCCAATTCACCACGAAAATCGGGATGCGCAATCTGAATCAATGCCTCCGCCCTTTCCCGCAAACACTTGCCATGCAGACTCGCGAGACCGTATTCTGTCGCTACATAATGTACGTCTGCCCTGCTGGTTACCACACCGGCGCCTTCTTTTAAGTGGGGCACAATTCGGGAAACCTGCCCTTTTTTAGCCGTGGCCGGCAGCGCAATAATCGGCTTACCATCTTTGGCTCTGGCAGCGCCCCGAATAAAATCAACCTGGCCTCCAAATCCGGAATAAATCGAATAACCCATAGAGTCTGAGCAAACCTGACCGGTAATGTCAATCTCTACGGCAGAATTAATAGCAACAATGCCATCATTCTTTGCGATAACAAATGGGTCGTTGGTGTAGTCGGCCTGGTGCAATTCAAATACCGGATTATTGTGGCAGTATTCATAAAGCTCCTGACTGCCCAAAATAAATGTGGCGATAACTTTTCCGGGGTGTAAGGTTTTGTAAGCGTTG
>JAJFLO010000013.1 GCA_021772675.1 Verrucomicrobiota bacterium
TTCATGCGATTCGTCGCGAGAGCACTTAACTCGCTCATAATAAATTGATTAGAGAAAATTTCACAATGAAAGTGAATTTTCATTCACTGAGATGTAAAATTGAGTTAATCGGCTTATTTGAGCAGAGATTAGGGCTCGCAGCAGAATACTGATTAATTATTCAGGTTAGTTAATGTTTATTGAATTCATAAGTAATAATCCTATGTTTATTTTCGGAGCTGCAGCGGGTATTCTATCCAATAAAGTTATGATTGGATTCGCAATTATTGCCATAATTGCTTTTGTCGTGGCATTTAAAATTGGTCAACTTTTAATCAGGCTGATTTTTGGCCTGGTCGGAATAGCATTGCTTGCCAGCGTTGGATGGTGGTTTTTTATACGATAATCATATTTTGTCAGGATAATAATTCGCCTGAATAATTCATAAACTTTTTATTACGAGCCATAATATCATACGAAATCAATGGGTTACAAAATTATCCGGGTTCGAAATAGATCACTATTCCTCTACGCAGATAAAATTCATAACTCATTGATCTCACACAATCTAATGACTCTCGCTACGAAAGTTTATGAATTATTCAGGTTAGGCTAGTTAACGAACAAAAAAGCAAGACAGTTCAGGGATATATATGCAAATAATAGTTGTACAATAATTCCATAACAAAACCAGCTTGATTTTGGTATAACTTTGTTTCTATTGAGTGTGTATTTAGAGTTGCCTGAACAATTAACCGGAGCTAAATCGGCGAGAAAACCATTTATGGAAAACCGTATTAAAATTGGTATTGATGCAATTAGCTTTTACTCCTCAAATTATTATATCGATTTAGGAACCATTGCTGACGTAAATGGCCTGGACCACGATTTCTATTTAAAGCGTGTCGGTCAAGAAAAGATGGCCATTCTCCCACCTGGCGAAGATGTAGTTACAATGGCGGCAAATGCAGTACACCAAGTATTGGAGAAAACAAACGCTGACGTAACAACAATATCATCATTAATGTTTGCTACAGAATCTGGTATAGACCAGTCAAAATCAGGTGGAATATATGTGCATAGGTTAGTCGGATTATCAAAACATTGCCGGGTATTCGAAATAAAGCAGGCATGTTATGGTGCTACAGCGGGTTTACAAATGGCGTTATCCTTAATCAACCAAAACCCTGAGCAAAAGGTTTTGATCGTGGCAAGCGATGTCGCACGCTACGGCATTGGGACTCCTGGTGAGCAAACTCAAGGGTGTGGTGCTATGGCAATGTTGATATCAGCAAATCCTCGCATTGTAGCCTTTGAGCCGCAATCTGGATATTACACAGAAGATGCAATGGATTTCTGGCGACCAAACTACCGCGAAGAGGCATTAGTTGACGGTAAATCTTCAGTAAAACTGTACGTAAAATCATTATTAGAATGTTGGAATCATTACAAAAGTAACGCAAAAATAGATCTTTCAGAATTTCATCGGTTTTGTTACCATCTTCCGTTTATTCGGATGGCTGATATCGCACACTTGAAACTTTCTAAATCGGAAAAATTAAATTTAACCAATGACGAGTTAAAAAGTCAGTACGCAGATACGCTTTGTTATAACGCACAAATTGGAAACAGCTATACGGCTTCGATGTATATCGCATTTATTTCACTACTGGAAAAATCAAAAACCGATTTAACGAGTAAACGAATCGCCTTTTTTAGTTACGGTTCCGGGTGCATGGCTGAGTTTTTTAGCGGAACCATGATCCCCGGATATAAACAATGTCTTTTGAAGGAAAGACACGAGGGGATGTTAAACGATAGAGTCGAACTCACACATAGTGACTACATGGAGTTCCAAAACTTTACCCTCCCTCAAAACGGAGAAAAATATTGTATGCCGGATTATAATGTTGGATCGTTTCGTTTGACTGAATTAGATCAACATAAACGAATTTATGACAATTCATCCGTACACGTAAAACACAATTCAATCACCCCAAGTAAATTTTGACAATGAAAGCCAGAATCGGGGAAAAAGCGCCAAATTTCAGGGTGTCAGAATGGGTACAAGGTACGGCAACAAATATTGATCAGGAATACGGTTGTGTCGTATTAATTGAAGTATTTCAGGTAAATTGCCCGAGCTGTTTTTTATATTCCATTCCTGAGGCAATCTCGATGTATAACAAATATAGCGAATCCGGATTGACTGTCATCGGAATTGCGACAGCATTTGAAGATTTTGATAAAAATACTTTGGAGAATCTAAAATTACTGGTGTCGACCGGTGAATTGATGGGTGAAACAAATAAAGCACTTGCCGGAAATACTCAATTACAATCAGATAACAAATTTACCTGTAAAATACCATTCCCTATTGGCATGGATCATTTAATTCCCTCAAGCGGTAATCCAACAAATCAACTAGTAATACAAAGTGCTAAAGAATATGTGCCTGATTTTGACGTCTGCGACGAATCAATTAAAAACGATATTCTGAAACAAGTCAAAGCCTACTTGGATGCCAAAAAATTTTCAGCATACACTTTTGAACAATTTTCATTGAAGGGGACTCCATCAGCGATTATAATTAACCGAGACGGGATATTATGTGATGTTTCATTTGGATACGAACCAGGAAGGATAGAATCGTTGATTAAAAAGATAATTTGAGGTGTCGGGTGTCGTTTTTTGGGGTGTCAGTGTCAATTTCAAGTACAATAGGTAAGAACCAACCCTATTTCAATTAAAAATTATTGGAGGAAATTATGAATTATACTTATATGGAAAGCCCTGTTGGGCCTTTAATGATTGCAGGTGATGAGGAAGGCTTAAAATTTGTATCATTTAGTACTGGAAAAAAGACTGTGAGTCCTGAAAAAAGTTGGTCAAGAAACAATTCTTTTTTTGCAAATGAAATTCTTCAATTAGGAGAATACTTCAATGGGAATCGGTTAGTTTTTGACTTAAAACTAGCGCCATTCGGGACCACATTTCAACTCAAAGTTCTCAAGGCATTACAAGATATACCTTACGGAATGACTACATCTTATGGTCATATTGCCACTGTTATTGGTAATCCAAAGGCATCTCGGGCAGTGGGCG
This sequence comes from Verrucomicrobiota bacterium, assembly GCA_021772675.1. GTDB lineage: Bacteria > Verrucomicrobiota > Lentisphaeria > JABSQK01 > JAJFLO01 > JAJFLO01. The sequence continues at coordinate 3,085 of JAJFLO010000013.1, forward strand.
CAGCTAATGGGCGTAATCCGATATCCATTATTATTCCCTGCCATCGGGTTATTGGCCATTCAGGAAAACTTGTTGGTTTTGGTGGCGGTTTGGATACCAAAGAAGCATTATTAACCCTTGAACGCAAGTATACGGATTCTGCACTCTTGAAAAGTGCTTGATTTTAGAAAATTGTTCATTGGTGTCAGGATTCAGAGTTCTGTTAAAAAAACGATTTAGAAACAGTGGGTATTTATAATATGCTAAAAACCTGAAACTAATGAATTATTTAATTTAATGATGCGATCTAGCCCGGATTTCTCACAATACTTTTGCTACGAAAACGTATATCACCTAAATTCAAAGTCTTAACTTGGCTCACGAACGCAATGTGTATCAACACACTGTATGTAGTCCACTCATCTATGCCAAAACAGCGAATTTAGGCAATCTAAGCTTTCTCGCTTCAAAGTGTGTGAGAAAACCCGGCTAATTTTGGGCCAACCCGCAGCACAATTTTTCAGGAAATACTTGGTAAAAAAATTGTGAATTTGTTACCATGATCAGGAAGGCTTTTTGCAAAAATTCTTCCGGAATGTACAGCGATAATTGAACGGGCTAAACTCAGTCCCAAACCATTTCCGGAAGTTGTACGACTTTTATCGGCACGATAAAATGGCTTGAAGATGTGCGGCAAATCTTCTGCTCCAATAATAACCCCTGAATCAATTATTGAAATATCTATTTGATCATCGGAATCTGATACTTCAATAGCTACTGTTCCATCATTTGATGTGTACTTTAATGCGTTATCCAAAAGATTGGAAATGACCCGTTGCAACATTGATTGATTTCCATTGATATAGATGGAATTATGTCTGGCATTTATCTTAATTACAATGTTTTTTTGTTCGGCAACTGGTTGAAACAGATCCACCGCATCTTCAATAAGCTTTACTATATCAATTTTTTCAAAATCGAATTTAGTGACACCAGCGTCCATTTCTGCCATTTCCAACATAGTTTTGATCATTTGCACCAGTCGATCACATTCTTCAATTATTAATACAGACGTAGTGTGAGCTGATTCCTTATCTGTTTCATTTGCTAAATTTTGCTCTGCCAGCAAACGTATCCGTGTTATCGGGCTTCTGAGATCATGTGCAATATTATTTGTTACTTCACTCATTTCATCAATGAGACATTGGATGCGAGTGATCATTTCGTTAAATGTTATTGCCAAATTTTCAATTTCAGCCCCCTCCTCGCCGATCGCAACTCTATGCTTTAGGTCACCTTCGGCGATTGATTTCGCAGAATCTGTCACTCGTTGTACTCCCGCCATTGCTTTTCGCGCCATCAGCCAGCCCATGATGCAACCAGTCATAGTCATAATTGAAATGACGATCCCAAAAATATTGGAAAAATTTAGAAGCAATTTTTCTTCTTCTTCGTATGAAAACCCAATTTGGATAATATGCCCTTTGGCCATTTTTTTACTGGCAATACGATCTCTGTATTTTCTACCTGGAAACTTCGCTTCAGATATTAAAACATCATCTGACAATCGGGTCAGGATCGATGAGGTAAACGTATCTAACCCGACCCACTTCGAGGTGTCAGTGGATACGATTGATTGCAAATTCAAGGTAATGAGACGAAACATAATTTTGTCCGTATCCTCTTCGTCTTCCTCTTCTTTGATTTCCTCCGTTACTTCATCGATATCATCATTATATGCCTCTATAAGTTCATTTATTTCTTCCATTAATTCCAGATCAACCCGACGATTTAAGTCGGATCGAATCGTCCAATATGCGATAAAATAAACGGTTACAGCTGCGATGGCGAAAACTAATGCATACCAAATTGTTAAGCGAAACGATGTTAATCGAAATATCGATTTATCGTTCTTCAATGACATATCCGACTCCTCTCATTGTATGAATTAATTTATGACTATGAATTCGATCAATTTTCTCCCTCAGTTTATAAATTCTCGCTTCAACAATATTTGTTTGAGGATCGAAATTATATTCCCAAACATGTTCCATTATCATTGTTTTTGTTACAACGCGCCCCTTATTGTGCATTAGATATTCCAATAGGCTAAATTCCCGGGGCTGGAGTTCAATATAGTCACCGCCCCGATTCACTTTTCTTGTTATTAAATCAAGGATAAGATCTCCGACAATCAGTGAACTAGGTTTCGATTCCTGATTATTCCGACGAATTAATGCCTGAAGTCGTGCAAGAAGTTCAGCGAATGCAAATGGTTTAGTGAGATAATCATCCCCACCTCCCTGTAATCCTTTTACACGATCATCGACGGTACTTTTGGCGCTTAGAATCAATACAGGCGTTATGATTTTTCGTCGCCGTAACTGACCTATCATAGATAATCCATCCAAACACGGCAGCATGAGATCAACAATAGCAGCGTCAAATTCTTCATTAGTGGCCATATTTAAACCATCCATCCCGTCCTTGCAGTAGACAGTGACATATCCAGATTCTTCCAATCCTTTGATAATATAGGATGCCGCACGCTCATCATCTTCTACTAACAATACCCTCATACTGGCTCAACTAGTTTCAATTTATCAATTTTGTTTATCGAAAACATATGTCATGTCACCGTGAAGATAAATTATTATGACCAAATGGTCATTTCAGAATCATATTCCGGTTAGCCTTCTCGTTTATAATAGTATACAAAACAACAAAAGGTATGTCGAAAAATGGTGATGCTCGTGGTTCAAAACTTTTAAAACATAAAAATTAATGATTTTAGAACGTTTAAAAACCCTGAAACTCAGGCAAAGGTTCACAAAGTTTAACCACTGAACCCCACGAGTGGATACCAATAAGATTAGGTTTTACAGTGGAGGCTGAAGGTTTGTTTGAAACCTTTTGTTCCTTCAGTCTCCATTTTCATTTTAAGCACGTGTTTTCAACTAGTTTATAAAAACAAAAGATGTGGCAGACGTCAATTGGAAATTTAATTAAAAAATATAAATATTTTAACCCATTATTTTTTGATTATGATATAAAAGTCATAATGGTTCACTTGCCTGCTGCTAGGAGAAATATCGTATCTTCAATATCTAATATTTGTCAACGGCTAACTCATTACACAAAACATTTCACCACTTTTTCCCTCCTATTTATATCATTCTCCCAATTTGCTCAAACTATCAATGCTACAGCCCCTGACGATTCTCAGTCGATCCCTGATGGGGGGATCCCAAATGAACTTAAGCTTTTTCAACAAATGCCGTTGGTAATCACTGCAGCTCGAAAACCCCAACGGATTACAGAAGCACCGGCAACGATTGATGTAATTACCACTGAAAACATCAAACATTTGGGAGCCTCAACACTAACCGAATTACTGGAACGGCTACCCGGTATTTATACCCCAACTGCGCATAATGGTTTAGATATGTTATGGATCAGGGGAGTTGGTGGACGATTTAATGATAACGCATTACTTCTAATCGATGGTATCCCTTATCGAACTCTATATTTTTCTAATTTCCCGATCAATGAACAAATCCCTTTGCTGGATATAGACAAAATTGAGATCATCCGAGGTCCCGGTTCTGCATTGTATGGGACGAATGCATTCACCGGTGTTGTAAATATCATAACTAAGGATGCAACAGACATTCGAAAAAATGTAGTTTCGACCTCTTTTGGTTCCTTCAATACCGAGGATCATCACGTATTATATGGTCAAGAATTTGATTCGGGTCAAATTAGCGCATTTGCAAGGTATCTTGATGGTGATGGCTACGCGCCTGGAAGAGATGATGAAGGAAAACCTTCAAATGAAAAACGAGACCCCAAAAATCATGCGTATAAATTAAAGCTAAACTATCACAATTTTGACTTAAATCTTAGATATTCAAGGTTTTCGATAAACAAGTTTACTGCCGTGACAGACGACGAAGAAGGCGATGAGGCGATACGTGAACATTTTTTGTCACAACTTGGTTATCATCATGAATTTGGAAAACATGCCTCACTCCAGATCAAAGCCTATTATAATCAATTCAATCTCAATAAATCGGGAGTTGCCCACAACATTGATGGAAGTATTGCTTCCTTTAACGAAACTGAAATTTACGGCAGGATAGCCGGTATTGACGTCTTGTCAACCATTAACTTTTCGAATAAACACACATTGCTATTCGGGCTAAATTTTGAGTACGAATTTCTCGATCATGCTTGGGAAAAAACTCAAAAAACTCTTAATGATCCTTTCGAATTCACTAGTTGGGCAACAGCAAGCAATGGTGATGTACCAGAATCCATAGATAATAATAATTTAGGAATTTATCTTGAAGATGAATTAAAAATAGGGAAAAAATTTATTCTGACGAGTGGTCTTCGGTTTGATGAAATTGAAGCATCAGATTCCCGTTTTAGTCCAAGAATCAGCGTTGTTTATACGCCAGATTACAAAACGTCACTGAAATTACGTTACGGAGAAGCCTTTCGAGCACCGACCTACCAGGAATTGTTTAAACGAACTCAAGATGGAGAAGCAGAAGGCAATCAAAATCTAAAACCTCAAATCATTAAAACGACAGAATTTGAATTATCTCGATTTTTAAGTGATCAGCATCGGTTAAATGCCACACTTTACTTTACAGAAATTGAGAAATTTATTAAAATTATAGGTGATGGTGATTTTGAGAATATAGGAGAACAAGAATTTTATGGATTTGAACTGGGGTTGAATGGACAAATCAACAATTGGCTTTCGTATTTTTCCAATTTTTCTTTCACTATAGGCAAACAAAAGAATAGGAACATCGGTGGAATCCCAGAGTATATGGGTAATTTTGGGCTGACGTATACAGGTAATAAATATGTGGATATTACTGCACATTTGCGATATGTTGGTGATCGAAACCGCCCTGCAAATTACCAAACTGATGTCAGTCCAAGTTATCGTCAGAATTTACTTGACAGTTATCGAGTTGTAAACCTGAATTTTGTTTTGAAAAATCTTCCAAACCCCTTCAATGCCTCGATATCTATTCGTAATCTATTTAATGAAACCCACTATACGTCAGGGGAACAAACGCAAGATTTCGATATCCAGCAGCCCGGCCGTCGAATTCACGTCAATATTTCTTGGGAATTTTAAGGATCAGGCAATTTGTGAATTTACTTAACCGAACAATTTTTATCATCCTGAATTTACACCTTTTGTTCCATACCATTTGCTTAGGTTTAGACGATAATACTATTAGCCTGTTAGTTATTAAACAAAACATAGGTCAATACAATAGTGTTTATCAGGGGCTTCTGAATAAAACGAATAAATCTGAGAACCAAATATTAATTGATGTATTGAACATTGTGCAGGATCAAAAAAAGAATCCTGTGACAGATCATTCCGCTTATTCAGCAATTCTTTCAATTGGAACGAATGCATTCAGGTACGCGCTTGACAACTTTCCGGATCAATCCCACTTGTTCGGCATGATCATGAACGTCAATCAAACACGGATAAAAAGCGTGATCAGTGAATCAAAAAAAAGTGTATCTGGTCATTCAATTCTCGTAAATCCAGCCATATATCTGAATTATGCGAAACAAATTCAAAATAACCTAAAGACGATAGGATTACTTTATGCATCAGACGAATTTGACCACTACATAAATGACATCAGGTCAAAAGCTGAAGAAGCAAAAATCCGACTGATCATTGAAAAAGTCTCTCAAAAACAAAAATTTTCAGAATGTTTTGACTCAGTCATTAAATCACAAATTGATACCTTCCTAATTATACCTGATTTTACATTGTATGATGCAAAATCTCTGAATCATGTTTACCTACGAACTTATAATCAGGGTATTCCTTGTATCGGTCCTTCCGAATCGTTTGTCAATTCCGGTGCATTGTGGGCTTTTAGCGTTATTCCCGAGGAAATTGGTTCTCAGTTAGGACAAATCATTATCGATAATCCTCCAAAACAGGGTTTATCCGTCGAGTATTACACCCCATCACTGCTTTGTATTAATATGATTGTTGCCGAAAATCTTGAAATTGATATTCCTTACCGATTACGCAAAGAAGCAAAATTAATTGATCCAAGGCAGGAAAATGAGAATTAGTTTACCTATAAAATTCGCATTTTGTGTTTCCCTCATCATTATGATTACATCCATCATGTTAAGTGGCACTCTAATTTCACACCACATCGATATGTTAAGGCAAAACCTAGTTGAGAAAGGACACTCCCTGGTTGAATCATTTGCGGACAATAGTGAATTTGGAATGGCATTCTATGATCCTAAACAACTAAACAGTATTGCATCAAGTTTGGCGAAAAAACCGGATGTCGTTTTCGCGATAATTACTGATACTAAAGATAATATTCTCATACATAGGGGACAAAAGGCATGGAAAACTGATAAACATAACGCTCGGACCATCATTATGTCTCAAAAAATAATGTCTGGGAAGCAACAAACCCATAATACAATTGTAAATGATAAAACGCACGAGTCTGTCATGCATTTCACATCTACAATTTATTCCTCAACGTTTAGAAACGACAATCCTGAGTTAACACTGTTATCAGCAAATGTCGAGCGAAAAACAGTAAAGACGGAAATTGGAAAAGCTCATTTAGGGATTTCATTGAATGCAATGGAACTGGCAATTCGATCAACCCAAAAAACACTGACAATTATGACGCTGGGTATCATCATTGTTGGTATTATTATGGCAAGTTTACTATCGATGTATGTAACTAAGCCCATTCAAAATCTTCTATCAGCAACTTACAAAATTGCGGAAGGAGATCTTAGCTCGCAGGTAACTCCTGAAACAAACGATGAGATTGGCGATTTAGCACTTGCATTTAATACCATGTCAACAGAGCTACAAATCATTCATAACAACCTCGAAGAAAAAGTAAAAGAAAGAACTGAGGACTTAAATTGCTCCGTCCATCAACTTAAAACCCTTTCTGCAAAAATTGCAAAATATATTTCCCCACAAGTTTATAATTCAATATTTTCCGGAAAAAAGGATGTAAAACTCGAGTCATATCGGCGTATCCTTACTGTGTTCTTCTCGGATATTAAGGGATTTACTGCGACCACTGACAGTTTAGAATCTGAAGCTCTAACCAAATTATTAAACGAGTACCTAAATGAAATGTCAGAAATTGCAGTGAAAAATGGGGGCACTATTGATAAATTCATTGGTGACGCCATCATGATATTTTTCGGTGATCCTGAGACTAAAGGTGAAAAAGCGGATGCACTTGCATGTGTATCAATGGCAATTGAAATGAGGAATAAAATGAAATATTTGCAATGGAAATGGGATACCCAAGGAGTCTCCCAACCATTACGCGTTAGGATCGGCATTAATACCGGCTACTGCACCGTGGGGAATTTCGGATCAGAAGATCGCTTAGACTACACCATAATTGGTGGACAAGTAAATATTGCCAGCCGATTAGAATCAAATGCTCACGCGGATCAAATACTAATATCTCATGAAACATATGCGTTGATAAAGGATAAAATTTTCTGTGAGCCCAAAGGTCAAGTCAATGTGAAAGGTATTGCCCATACCATACAGCGGATCTTCGAGGGCATATTTTAAGCTAACCAAATATATAATAGTAATTTACATATATTTCTATGTAAATATTGTGGTCACTAATTAAAATAGTTTATTTTTTTATATTTTACTTGA
>JAJFLO010000121.1 GCA_021772675.1 Verrucomicrobiota bacterium
ACGCACTCGCTGAAGCGTCGGTAAAACTTCCGCCTGAAGACGGAACTACAAACCAACACACACTCCTTATCAAGAGATTCTGTAAAATTTATTTAAAATCTGAAATTAGAATGACTTACAATACAAATTCCTATACTATTACATTAGCCGAAAAAGCCTGTCGCCCAAAGGATTGAGGCGCATGGCGGTTGCGATACCTTTTCTAACGAGCTCTAACTAAACGAAGATTATTTAGTCTTCGTTTGCTCCTACTAAAATCATGTGTTCGATTAACATGAAACCAAACAAGTTTATTTATATGACTAAAAAGACCAGCAATTCAATCAAAGAAAACACTCACAGTAAAGATTCATCCCAGTTTTTGGGGTCGTTGATTCTAAAAACCTTTACCTGTACATTATCTATTCTTGTATTACTTGCATTGGTTTCCTACGATCCAGAAGACACACACTTCATCCATGGTGGCTTAGGTCAATATACTGTAGTAAAAAACTGGATTGGATTATTTGGGGCTCATATTTCCTACCAACTAATCGCATGGTTAGGATTCGCATCTCACATCGGTATGTTCCTTGTTTTGGCGTGTATAATTAATCGAATAATTAACAAAAACTTAAAACCAATCACAAACGTTTATATCGCGGGAATTGCAGTTATTATTTGGGGTATATCAATGCTGCTGGGAGTATTTCCAAATTTTCTTTCCTCAGTATCAAGACATTTAAATATCGATCAAACACCTGGCGGTGTTATCGGACAGCGATTTTGTGCTCCACTATCGACAGGAGAATCAAGTGGTTGGTTAACGTGGGTTGTGAATACGCCCGGAAGCATCATCATATCATTATGCCTTATCGCTGTAGGATTAAGAACAATATGGTATTTTGACTGGGAATCGAAAGCTGAGTTATGGTGGAAATCGCTAGTGGTAAAACTTCGCGACCGAAAATTAAACGCCAAACCCCCAAAGGAAAAGAAAAAGACACATTTTGCGGACAAAGAATCTTCAGAAACGCAATCCCATGAAGTAGAAGAAGTAAAAAAAGTTTCAACATCAATTATTCCAGATCCGGAAGAATTTGCTGGCATCCCCGAGTCTCAAAATACAGGGAAAAAAATGGCTAAAAATGAGTCTGCCCGAGTAAATTTTTCAAAAACTAAATATAAGCTTCCCCCACTTAGTCTTTTGAAAGAAGCACCGGGTCAATCTGCAGCAATGAACCCTGCAGAAATTGAGGCAAAAAAAGAAGTGCTACAGGAAACGTTAGATAGTTTCAGTATTGACGCGACAGCCGGAGAATCGACTTCGGGTCCTAGGGTTACCCTCTACGAAATCAAGCCTGCTCCGGGTGTAAAAGTTGAACGTATAAGTAGTTTGTCAAATAACATTGCCATGAGTCTGAAAGCAGAGAGTTTGCGCATACTCACCCCCATACCCGGGAAAGATACCGTGGGTATTGAAGTTCCAAATTCTTCGTCATCAGCTGTTTACCTCAGAGATCTATTCGCAAGTAAAACCTGGAAAAATTCACGAGAGACGATCCCGCTTGCTTTAGGCAAGAAAATTAACGGAAAACCCGCAATCCTTGACTTGGCAAGCGCGCCACATTTGCTCATCGCTGGAGCAACTGGCAGTGGCAAATCTGTATGTATGAATACAATCATACTAAGTATGCTTTATAAATTCACACCCGACGAATTAAAATTAATCATGGTTGATCCAAAAGTTGTTGAATTTAGTGGTTATAACTCACTGCCCCATTTGGTCACACCAGTGATAACCCAGGTAAAAAAGGTGCCGATTGTATTACGTTGGGTTCTCAACCAAATGGAATGGCGCTACGATGTACACTCAAAAGTCGGCGTTCGTAATATCGCAGCATTTAATGAAAAAAAACGCGCGGGGGAAATACTCGATGATGAAGGGAAGCCAATTCCGGAACGATTACCATATATCGTTGTCATTATTGATGAATTAGCTGATATTATGATGACCGCGAAAGCCGATGTTGAAACATCATTGGCTAGAATTGCCCAGCTGGCTCGAGCAGTCGGAATTCATGTGATCGTCGCAACCCAACGACCAAGCGTAAATGTCATTACCGGGATCATCAAGGCGAATTTCCCTACACGAATAGCCTTTCAGGTTACTTCGGTTGTTGATTCGAGAACGATTCTTGATGGAAAAGGGGCCGAATCCCTTCTTGGAAAGGGTGATGCATTATTTAAACCGCCAGGCGGATCAAAGCTGGAACGAACTCAGGGAGCAATGACCGATGATGAAGATATTGAAAAAGTCGTGTCATATGTCGCAGGTCAAGCAGAAGCAGAATTTATCGACGATATTTTGTCATTTGGAGTTAGCAAGGAATCTCCCGTGAAGGAAAGTAAAACGGCTGCGTCATCAGGTTCACTACCCGCTGTAGGAATTATCGATGAACCTGAAGCAAGAGGAGGTGATGAAGAATTAATTCAAAATGCAATTACGATTATTCTTAGAGATAGAAGAGCAACAACCAGTCATGTCCAACGTCGGCTGAGAATTGGTTATAATCGTGCTGCCTTAATCATTGAACAACTTGAGCAGCGAGGCATAATTGGTCCCCAAATTGGAACCGCCCCCAGACAAATCTTAATTGAGGATACAGAAGAACCAACACCCCGTGAAGTTGATCAAGCTGACAAATAAAATGCTGGCCTTGATGGTTATATATACTGACAGCCGTCAGGATTTCGACAGGTTTCTGTAAAATTGTTGCCTGAAATGAATAACGAATGTCGAAAAACCTACTGCTTGCAGTATACTCACACTTAAAACGGATAACAATTCGCGGGTTGCAAAATGGATATTAGAATGAAAAAATCATGACAAACGAAAACCCGGAATCCAAGCCAAAATTTGTGCAATTAGAATTATTCTCAGGACTTAAATCTGACTATAATGATAATGTGCTGGGTGACGACGTGAAGTCAGAAAATGAAATCAAGGAAGACCAGATCAAACCAAATGATAGCCAGGAATCATTTGATAATTTTGAGCTCTCTGAGGAAGATAATAAGAACGATGAACCTCAGGAACTGACTGAAATCGAAGAGACGACAAACGATAACATCGTCATTTCAATCACGTCTACCGATGGTTTGTCGATAGGAGATAAACTAAAAAACGCACGGTTGAGTCAGAATCGGTCAATTGAAGATATTGCTCAAGCAACCCGAATACGAAATGACTTTATAGAATGTATCGAAGAAAACGATTTTTCAAAATTACCGACGGCAGCTATTTTCACAAAGTCATTTATCAAATCCCTTTGCCGTGAATATAATTTGAATCCTGATGATATTATTTCAGAGTTTGAAAAAATTGTCAGCAACTCAAATTCAGTTGATATAAATTCAACTAAAGATAGTTCTACACAAATTAAAAATTTTCGCCGCCATGATACTGAAACGACATTATTACGTAAAAAAACCTCACTGAAATTTGCCTGGATTATAACTCTCCTCATTTTTTGCATTGCAATCATCACCTTGATTTACGTAGTAAAAAGCAGGAAATCGATCAATACTCCCGAAATTTTACAACTAAATACCAATAACAAATTTATCTCTGAAGAGGTATTGGAACAATTTATTATACCCGAGCAACTGGAATTGATGGAATTAGATATGCCTTTAGATAATGGTGATGATAATATAAAAAAAAACGCGAGAAGAATCCATGAGAAGCGTTAAAGAATCTGATTGGAAGAAATTTAAAAATTCTCTTGTTAAATGGCGCGATCGTTACGTTTCTAAAAAAAACAATAAAATACGATCAATATTGGATAATGAAGGGTTAGAAGAAATCGATAAATTTTGGGATATCGCAGATTTCCAGAAGAAGGAGGCCAAAATATTGCAAAATTGTTTGGATGGCTATTCCCGATCCAAAATGTTTCTTCAGATGGTACAAATGAAAAACTGTGGAATGATAACTCGTGATGATTTGAAGGAATTCAGCGACGATCTTCAGAAATCGTTGAAACCGTTCGGTTGAATTGCATACCAAGCCATCAGGTTTTCGACAGGTTTCTGTAGAATTGTTGCCTGAAATGATAATCCCGCCTGCTAGGCGGGATCGAAAAACCTACTGCTTGCAGTATATAATTCCCTTAGGGCTCACAAATAAATAACTTGATAGTATAGGAATTTGAATTCTAAGTGGTTATAATTGCGATAAAAGTACATATTTAATGAAATCATTATCCTGGAGGAGCGTGCGTTTGTAGTTCCGTCCGTGTTTTGCGTTGATTTGATTATATAAGCACTTGTATTCTAAGTCGTTACTATTTGCAAACAAAAGCCCCGGCGCAGCCGGTTAAGTTCATATTGATCTCGAATTGGAATCTATCAAAAATCCTGAAAATCAACCCAAAACCTAAGAAAATATGGACATTAAATTTCTTTTTAAAGAGCCAAAATTTCCGATCATAATCAATCTTGATGGTTCTCTGATTGCTGCTACAAAAGTAAACCTGGTGACCCAACTCAACAACTTCGAATTAAAATTGGATGCTTGTTATGAAGTAATTGACGCAAGCGGGGAAGGATTCGGATTGTTTATCTATGAGAGTTGTTCTGCATTATCTCCATTAGTCTTAAAGAAAAAGTGGACAAAGTTGGAGTTAATCAGACTATACAATAATCGAAAGAATAAGGCTGATGAAAATACTTACTCAGAGAAATCCTTATCTGCAAAGAGGTTTAATAAAATATTGACAGACATAACCAATTTATTAAAAATAAGTTAAGTTTAAATTTTGAAAAAAGTCAATAGCGTACGTGTAACTCTGAAAGTTCCGTTGGACGGACCGTTAAATTATTCTCAGAAAATCATATGACGATAACGAATAGCCAAAGTGAATTTAAGGACTTTTTTCTCACAATCTATCTGAATGGATGTGAGGCTCCGTTTCGATACGAAGTGTCAGAAGCTGAATTTACGCGGGCAAAGAGGGTGTTTGATACTGATAAAGCCGCTGTTGCTCCAGCGATTAGATTCTTCTGTTTCGACACGACAGAGGGATTAACGGTAGCCGTGTCTCTTAAAGATGTGGACCTGATCCATTACCTTTGGGAACCGATCAAGCATCGTCTGCAAGAGTGTCCAGAAGATAAGGAATTATCCGAAGAAATAAAGCTCTATTTTCGTGGCCGGGCAGAGCCTTTTGTTACCTTCATTGAAACGCCGGAGATGCTTTATGCACTTTCCATTGAACTTGATTCGAATATCGATCCCAACCACGCGTTCATAGAATTCACCGACGAGGAAGGCGAAGATATTGCTTTCAATACACAGCATTTAATGGTTTTCGAGGCGCCAACCGATCAAATTGAGGAAGGGCAACGGTTGGTGAGGGGACAAGAGGACCGCAATAATGATCAACAAGGAGAATTCTAAATATTGAATAGCTCAAGTCATTTGTCAGCGAAGCTTTATACTGCAAGCAGTAGGTTTTTCGACATTCGTTATTCATTTCAGGCAACAATTTTACAGAAACCTGTCGAAAACCTGATGGCTGTCTGTATACATCCCGGACAATTGGCCCCCAATCAACCACTTGGTTTTATTAAAAAGTGAGACGAAAATCGGTGTGCCCTGGACGTTTCCGATTTCAACAAATATTCAGAGCCTCTTCAGTATGATCCTATTTTATTGACTTTAGTTTTATTATTGCTAAGTCAGTCAATACTAAAAGTAGGGTTATTACTCACATTTTAGGTTTCATTTTTAATTTGTTGTTCAAATATGGTAAACTTGCAATCAAAACTGAGTAACGCGGTCATTCTTGGCTGCGCAAATCACAAGGTCTCTCAGCCAGGAATGGCCGAGTTACTTTAACAAATCAGATATGAAACCTAAAATGTGAGTTATTATTAAGAGATTATTCAAAAGATCGATT
>JAJFLO010000122.1 GCA_021772675.1 Verrucomicrobiota bacterium
GAAAACTGAATTTTTCACCAAGTTGACCACACGTTAGTGTTGAAAAGATAGAATCCGGCCAAAAATCGAATTTTGGTCAAACTAATAAAGATAAGCTGGTCGTAAAAAAGATTCAGACACCCTTTTCGGCCAACGTCTAGCTAACGGTGACAATAACTCCTTAAATGTGTCAAAAAGATGGTTTTGTCGAGGATCAATCATATTTACCATAATTACCAATAACTCCTTTTATATAAATAGGTTACAGAATAATTTATTGTTACCTCTTCATATGCTTTGTCTAGCAGAAAACAGTATATAAATTAATTATATTCAAAGATATATAATGTATTTTTATCGCTGTTGACTTTTGTCGGTGGCATCAAACTTGGTTTCAGGTGTCAGGTTTCAGAAGATTGAAGATCATTAGCACGGGTCTTTGACACCTGAACACTGAAACCTGACACCTAAAAAAACTTTAACTTTCAAAGAAGCAATAAAGCATAAAATATTGCCAATTTAAGCACAAATTGAATACGATTGAATAGTACATTTTTTGATATTCATTAAACGGCGTTTATAGTAAGTTTTATAACAAATGAAAACTGTTGACTCGCTTTTCTCATCAACTTTGTAATGCAGGCTAGATTTCGTCATTTGAGAATTTTACCGTTAGATAGAGAATGGCACAGAATTCGACAGTCAAGGCAAGATACTGAAATGACGTGATATACGTTCTCACAGTAAATGCTTTGTGAGAAATGCGGGTTGATGATTGTATTCTCCTGAACAAATAAAAAAGACTCAACTGGATCACTGAGTAAGGCAACGCTAATGAAGTCCGATCCGTAAACTACTTCACAAACCGAAAGATGCATTAAAAAGGAGCTGTTGCACGATAACCGCGCGATCTACTACGCGTTGGATCGATTCATATTAAAATATTCCCAATATGTACCGACTGCCATCAGGTTTTCGACAGGTTTCTGTAAAACTGTTGCCTGGAATGATCCGCCGCGGTGGAAATGTCGAAAAACCTACTGCATGTAGTATATAATGAGGAATGAAAAACCTGATTATAAATTCAATGGAGCAATTTTCGAGCCCGCCATTCGGCCTCGATTGATCTAGCAAGCAGCTTGATTTCGGGTGTCACCAAATGATCGGTTTTAAAAATCATAATTGAACAATCAACCTTCATAAATCCGTCAAGTTCCATAGGAGGAATTCCCTGTAGAATTTATTTGCTACCCTAACCTGAATAATTCGTCAGTATTCTGGTGCGAGCCTTAATCTGTGCTCAAATAAGCCGATTAACTCAATTTTACATCTCAGTGAATGAAAATTCACTTTCACTGTGAAATTTTTCTAATCAATTTATTATGAGCGAGTTAAGTGCTCTCGCGACGAATCGCATGAATTAATCAGGCTAAAGGTCTTACGAACGTTACCCTATTTCTCATCCAGTCTTATAAATAACCTTTAACCTGGTTTATGCATAGATCAGGTTCAATAATGAAAGATAAAAAATGAAAAAAGCATTGTTTTTCAAGTGGATATATTTAGGTCTTTTTACAAGTATTGCGACAATCGTTACCGGTTACGGGGAGGAATATCAACATGATCATAGCCCAGGGCTTAAAGCGGTTTATAAAAACGTGTTCACACGAGTTCCCCCACCACAGGGATTTTTGAGACATCGCGCAGCACGGTCGCATATCCCGACGAGTTCGACATTTCAGGTTACTTATACCGGTTTTTCTACTGAAGCTCAAGCTCAGACTGCATTTCAATTTTGCCTTGATATCTGGTCAACTCAAATTGCATCTTCAGTGCCAATTGTCGTGAATGCAAAATTTGAAGCACTTACAGAAATGGGTGCACCTGATACAAGTACATTAGGATTTGCCTCAGCAGCTACGTCCGCACAGAATTTTCCTGGAGCGACAGCAAATGTATCGTACCCTATCGCTTTGGCGAATAAAATCGCCGGTGTCGATCTGCGCCCAGATATGGCAGATATTGAAATAACCATGAACAGCCGTTTTTCCTGGTATTTTGGTACAGACGGCATGACACCAGCAGGCGAATTCGATTTTGTTTCAGTCGTTGTCCATGAATTATGCCATGGATTGGGATTTGCTGGTTCCGCTGGGCTTTTAGCGGGAGATGCTTCTAAAGGAAGCCGAAGTAACCCGCCGGATATATATGATACGTTTGTTGAAGTTGTTGACGGTACCACTACTGCATTTACAAGTATAACAAACGATTCTACCAACTTAAAAACTGCCCTTGAAAGTGACAAGCTTTTTTTTAACGGCACTAGGGCAACCGCAGGATTAAGTGGGACAAAACCCAAATTATACGCACCAAATCCATATGAACAAGGCTCAACGTATTCGCATTGGGATCCGAATCAGGATATGACGTTCGGGAATGAAGGTATAAACTCCCTAATGGCCCCTTCATTGGCAATGGCAGAGGCAGTTCATAGTCCGGGTGCGGTAACTCTCGGATTGATGCAGGATCTTGGCTGGTCATTAGGAACTACAGCGGTTACTGCTAATTTTCATGTCCGCGAAGTGTGGTTTGCCAATCGGCCTCTGCAATTTACCGATTTTTCAGTAATGGCTACATCCTGGTCGTGGGATTTTAATAACGATGGAACCCCGGATTCAACTGAAAAAAATCCAATTCACACTTACACATCCACAGGTTCCTTCACTGCTAAGCTCACGATTAATGGAGATTCAAGTTTAAGCAGTATGGTGACTATCAATGTTCTTACGGAACCGGCTATTCCCTATTCAAATGACTTTAATACAAATGACGGTGGATTTTATTCGTTTATTGTCTCAGGAATTGGTTCTGGTAAATGGCGCTGGGGAGCGGGGACAGCGGGTAATTTTTCTGGTAATGAAGCAACAATAGAAGGAGCTAATAACTGGATGACTGGGAATGGTGATAGTCATGGCTTCGATTCCAAAATTGCACTGGAATCACCCCCATTTTCGCTTGCGAATGCATCGGGTGATTATTTTCTGGATTTTAAATACAGGGCAATAACAGGTACTGATGCTGGATTTAATATTAACTATTCAATTGACAGCGGGACTACCTGGCAGATTTTGCCGTTAGATGCAGCAAAAGCAACTAACTGGTATAACAAGACTTCCATTGCCGCTCTTGGCAACCAACCGGGGTGGGATGGAAATACGTTCGCGATAGTCAATCCAACATATAAACTAAATTTCCTGGCTGGTCAAAGTGATATACGATTTCGCTTTGTTTTTGCGGCCGTTGGATTTAGCAACTCTGGCATTCAAATTGATGAATTTAAGATTACGAATATTCCGATTTCAGCTATTTTTCAGCCTACACGTACTGAATGGTTTGCTAATAGAACTCTTCAATTTACAGATACATCAGTTCAAGCTACGTCTTGGGCTTGGGATTTTGATAATAACGGGACGGTGGATTCAATCATTCAAAACCCTCAACACATCTATTCAACTTCGGGCGATTTCATAGCCAGACTCACAATTAATGGTAATGCGTCATTGACAACAACTGTAGTCATAAAGATCTTTCCAGAGCCACTTGTTCCATATTCCAATGATTTTAATACAGATGGTGGCGGATTTTTCCCTTCTGTAATATCAGGATCAGAGGGAAAGTGGGAATGGGGCGCTGCTAACTCAGGATTTTTTAATTCTGCGAATGGCCTTGCGACAATTGAGGGTGCTGGAAATTGGGTGACGAATCTAAATTCAAATCACGGATTTGATTCACAATATGTATTAGAATCCCCTCCATTTTCTTTATTGGGTGGTTCGGGAACCTATACCCTCAGTTTCAAGTACCGAGGATCAGTTTTTACGGGTGCCGGTATGAACGTGGAATTTTCTACAGATGGTGGGGGAACCTGGTCGCTATTAGGAGGGGTTGGAGATGCGAATGGAACAGCTTGGTACAATCAAGCGAGTATTGGAGGATTGAATAACAAAGCGGGCTGGCACCAAAATTTATCTGATGTTTTTAGTCCAACGTTTAATATTTCAAGTTTAATCGGGCAAAGCGATATCCGCTTTCGGTTTTTTCTTGGAGCACAGGGATTCGCTGGAGATGGTTTTCAAGTCGATAACTTTGCCATTACTGGAACTGTAGTAAATCCAGTAGTTTCAATTACAGCTGACAGCGTAATAAGTGTGGAAAATAATACCAGCACAGTTACATTTACCGCAAGTCTAAACACACCATCTACCAACACAGTAACCGCAGCATATACGATCGGTGGAACTGCATCATTAACTTCTGATTATGTTGATGCGGCAGGCAATTTCAGTATTGCCGGGAATGGGACAATTTCATTCGCAGCGAGTGAAAGCTCAAAGACAATTAAATTGACTGTGGTTAATGATTCAGTTGCCGAAAGCAGTGAGACTGTAACTATAACACTATCTGCTCCGAACAACGCGACCGTAGGGACTGCCGTTGCAATACATACAATCACAGATGATGATACGTCAAGCCAGAATCCCCCTGTAATCACCAGTGATGGTGGTGGTGCGACCGCAGCAATATCAATTGCCGAAAATCAAACTGTAGTGACGACTATAACGAGTAGCGATCCCGAAAATGGAATAGTCACATATACAATTACAGATGGATCCGATAAGGATTTATTTTCACTTAATACAACGAGTGGCGTACTGACATTTAGCGCTGTGCCAGATTTTGAGACACGATTAGATAGTGATGGTAATAATACTTATGTTGTCAAGGTGACGGCAACAGACGATGGAGCGGGAAATTTGACAGACGTGCAAACGATCACAGTGACGATTACCGATGTGAACGAACCCCCTGCAATCACCAGTAATGAAGGTGGCGCTACAGCGGCGATTTCTGTTGCCGAGAATCAGACGTTGGTGACGACATTGACAAGCAGCGATCCGGAATCTGATACTGTATCTTATTCAATAATAGATGGGGTTGATCGGAACTCATTTTTACTTGATGCAACAACGGGTGTTCTGACATTTACCGCAGCACCAAATTTTGAATCACCCCTGGATGATGGTACCAATAATACGTATATAGTTGAAGTAACGGCAACCGATAATGGTGAGGGGAATCTGACTGATGTTCAGACAATAACGGTAACAGTCACTGATGCGAACGAACCGCCCACAATTACCAGTAATGACGGTGGTGCGACGGCGGCGATTTCTGTTGCCGAAAATCAGAGTGCGGCAACGACACTGACGAGCACTGATCCTGAATCTAACATGGTTTCCTATTCAATTACAGATGGATCCGATAAGGATTTATTTTCACTTAATACAACGAGTGGCGTACTGACATTTAGCGCTGTGCCAGATTTTGAGACACGATT
>JAJFLO010000123.1 GCA_021772675.1 Verrucomicrobiota bacterium
AATGTTTAGAACAATGCTCGGTGAATCTTTGATATTGTATGCCACAAATGGAACCGACCAAGCATTACCTGACGAGCATCGAAATGAACGCTTGGCAGCATGAGGTCCACCTCAAAAATGAACTGCAAAACTTGAGTTAAATGGTAACAAAGAGGCACTCCTACAGTTGGAGGATTTACTCTTAACTCTGAACACATGACCCGTAGCCCGAAAATTCAAGATTCACTTGATTTTGACATGATCCCTCTAAGTTAGATAGTCTCAGGAAAAAAATGGATGCGAAATTATATTCTGTTTGTTTACAGCTATTTGCGTGAATAGTGAAAAATGGTAAGTGATGCTTTGGTATCAGGTTAAATTCCACGGGGTCATGTGTTCAGTGACTGAGTGAGGTTTTCCTTTTTGTGGTCGGTCTTGGCGTCTAACCTTTGGTTTTCTTCGGACTGAACTCATTTATATGATCAACACACATACTATAATAATTGATTCAGTTTCATTTCCAAATCGTGAATTTTGAATGGCTTCGACAAGTAGTCATTTACCTTGACTTTTTTAAGAAATTTTTCTTTTTGATTAAATTCATAACCACTGGCAACGAGCACTTTCTGTTGCGGTTTTATTTTGCGAAGTTTTTGTAAAATTAAATCTCCATTGATATCTGGCAGGTCCAGATCCAGAATGACCAGATCAATTTCGAAATGATGTTTCTTGAATAACTCCATACCTTGACTGCCCGTTTCGGCAAGTAATCCATTATAACCAAGGAGCTCTAATGTATCACTGATCAATTGCAAAATTATACTCTCGTCATCAATCACTAAAATAAGCCCTGATTTTTTATCTTCACTCGTGATTTCTTTTGAATTTGAATTATTAGACGGTTTACTATTTGATTCGATAGTTGGAAAATATGCATAAAATGAAAGCGTATTAACATCTTTTATATCTGAATAAAAAAATCCATTAAAGTCATTCACAATGTTTCGTGCTATGGCCAAATCCAACCCACTGTCAAATGATTTTTTTACAGAAAGAAAATCCGTTTTTTCGTCATCGGGTATTTCAGGTTGATCTTTTGTTAAAGAAATTTCGATCGATATATAATTTCCTACAGGTAATTTATGACTAATTGACAACATTTTTTCAAGAGGGTGAAAATTGGTTCTAATCAGTAGCTCTCCGCTTTCATTTGATAACTTGTTTGTTGCTGCAAATACCAGATGAATGACTAGTTGTTCCAATTGAGACGTATTTCCTAATATATTGGGTAGTCTCTTTGTTAGTTTTACCTCCTTTCTGATATTCTTTAATATCGAGTTTTTTATTAATTTTAACGATTTTTCCGCAGTTTCGTTAATATTTATTTCAGTGATTCCTTCTATTTTACTTCCGGCAAAATCCAGGAGTCTGGTTATGACATCGGCTGCTTCATCACTTGCTTTTTCCAGCATTGAAAGTACTGGCACTGTATCATCTTTGGGTTTTGCTTTTGCCTTTAATAATGAAATGTACCCGATCATTCCGCCTAAGTAGTTATTTAAATCATGAGCAATTCCTTCGGCTAATAATCCCACAGCTTTCATTTTTCGAGACAGTTTTATATAAGATTGTACTTTCTCAGACGCAATGCTCGATTTCTTCGTAATCTGGAATTGAAGTCGCATTCTAATTTCAGATTCATCTGATTGAAGTGAAATGAAGTCATCGGCGCCTGCTGTAAGATGATCCAGGATAAGGTCATTATCTAATTCTTTGACAATAATGGAAACGGGAACTCCGATAAATTTTTTATCGATCATCAATTTCTTACAGACGGCGACAGAACTGGACTTTTTCAAGGACGTACACAGAAGGATTAAAATTAGATTTTCCTCTTCAAATAAAGATCTATCTTTTTGGAAGCTTCTACAAATGATGAACTTATACTTGGAGGTATCCAGATTTTTTTTTATCCTGTCAATGATATCTTTGTCGTCACAAATAAATAAAATAGAGTGAGATTGATATATGTTGGCGGGCATCGAAAATTTCTGATATAATGGTTAGAATTACGTTGAGCGCCTTCTACTATAAAAGGGGCAGAACTGGAGTCAATGGCGGTTGATGGAATTTAAATCATGCAACTTAGACCAAAATCAATTAGTAATACGTTTTATCCGTTCCTCTAAACACACAATTTCTGTTATGCGCAGACCGAAATTTTCGTTTACGACAACGACATCACCTTTGCCAATTAGAACACCATTAACTAAAAGATCAATTGATTCACCCGCTAATCTTTCGAGTTCCACAACGGATCCCGGACCTAAAGTTAAGAGTTTTTTGATCGTCATATTTGTGTGACCAAGTTCGGCATTAACTCTAACGGGTATTTCATAAATCATTTCCAGATTTTTTTTCGAATTATCCGATGCGGATTCAATGGTGTCGTCAAATGGTGCCAAATTATTAAATTCAACATCTGCAACATCAAAGCCCTGGTCAGAAGAAGCTTGTTCAAATTCATCACTCATTCTACTATTTCTTTCAATTCGGGTTCGTTAGTAGTTGTTCAACTTCATTTGTTTCATGGCCGCTATCAATTCGTTTATTGATTTTTACGGCGACATTTCGATTGACTTTTCCAGGACGCCCTTGGAAGAATGGGCGATCCCCTACGTTTAGACAAAGTGGACTATTGATTTTATTGTCTAACACGATGATATCTCCTGGGGATAGTGAAATCAGGTCTCTAGCCAAAATATTGGCATTCCCCAATGATGTTGAGGTAAACAATGGAACGTCCATTAAAGCAGATAATACATGTTTTTGCGCATCATGGTTATCAGCCTTTCCGTAATAATTGTCAAATTGTCCGCTGCTTCTCTGCATTTTTAATAACAACGATTGAACCATGGGCAATGGATAGCAAAGGTTAATTATCCCGTTAGCAAGCCCTACTTTCGCGTCAAAAGTAAGTACAACAACAGGCGCATCGGATGGTGCTGCCAAGACGTACTCCGGATTAGATTCATAATGATCCTGTTTTATTTTAACGGGAAGGACATAATTCCAAGAAACTTCCAATTGACGTATTATGTTTTCTACTAAAGGCTCGATTATGGCTATTTCTACTTCCGTTAATTTTCTGGTTTCAGTTTCAACATCACCTTTTCCTCCTAACAATAAATCGACAATGCCAAATACTAGCGATAGATTTATTTCCAAAACGGCCATTCCCGGAAGGGGTTCTACTGGAAATAGGATCAAATGAGTGATATTGGATAATGACAGAACAAATTCATTGTAGAGTTGTTGATCCGTTGAGACTAATTTGAATTCTATATTTGTTCTCAATCGTAGCGAAAGCATTCCTTGTACGTCACGAGCAAAATTTTCATGGAGATTATTAAATCCTCGTAATTGCTCTTTTGTAAGTAGACTCGGACGCCTGAAATTATATTCCACAACTGTTTGGGCATCCTCTGAATCCGTTTCGTCTTCAACGGGAGCGTCGAGTACCCCGTCATCGACTGCATTTAGTAATGCGTCAACTTCTTCCTGAGATAATATGTTTGCCATTATTAGTAAGGTATCCTATTGAATTAGAAAACTGTAAAAATACACTTCTGTTACAATACCATCTGTATCGCTTCGAATTAAGTCATTTATCGCATTTTTAATTTCGGTTGCTAATCTCGACTTTGCCTCTTTTGTGACTAACGCAGGCAAGTTTTTGTCACTAATAATACTAATGATTGTGGCCATTATACGCTTTAGCCGACCTTTACTGTTTTCAGGCGTCTGATCTTCGAAGATTGATACCATCTCAGCATCACTGACATCAAGTACGATTTCTATTTGGACAAATCGGGTTCCATTGGTCTCAGCAACGTTGACCTGGATTTGCGGAAGTACAATTTCCTTATTAACCACATGGTCTGATGCTTCAGTTTTTGCTTCAGTTTTTTGCGTCATCATACGAATTGAGAAAATTGTGATTACCGGTGTCAGCACCATGACCAACACGGATAATACTATTAGGAGAAGGACTGTTTTTTTGGTCTTGTCAACATTCGTTACGTCGATGGCACTGTCGTTTGTTTCTTCAGCCATTTCTATTTCCTAAGTAGTTGATGGTTTTTGATAAATGTAGAAAAATACAGCTTGCTTTTTTTCTTTTATAGCGTCGCTAACGCCCGGGTCTACGAAGTATCTTTTGTGTGCATATCCGACGGCTTGCATCCTTGACAGCGGAATAAAGCAAGTTTGATTTAGATAACGCATTATCGACGCGGACCGTTTTGATGCGATTTCTCGATCGATCTTTACTTCTCCAGTATCACTGGCAAAGCAACGTATGCAAATCGTATAATCGAATAACGCAAATCCCGTGCCAGTAACTTCCAAATACTGGGATAAATCTTTAGGAATTAATGTGCTATGGGGCGCGAATCCATATGGTACGTTTATTCGTATATATTTTCCTGTATTTAGCTTTTCAACGTCTTCGTCTGTATTTCCGGCACCGCCTTCACCCCAAACGGTATCTTCGTGTAATCCCGTTTTTCCTGATTCTGATGACAAATCATCATGAACTGGTTGGTTTGATCCGGTAGCATTAAAAAAGGTAAATTGAAATAGTCCGAATCCACCCGTCATTCCAAATGAATTACGAACATCTCCAATTCCCTTGTTAAATCCGCTGTGCTGCTCTTTCGCCATGGTATTTAGTAGAATGAAAAAGGCCAACAGGACAATCATGAGACTAGTATACAGAGCCATGTAAGCTGGTGCACCACCTTCATCCTTTTTCTTAGGCATAATTTGTTTTCCTCTTTAATTGTTACAGCCAATTATTCGGAACCAGTTCGTGAACACAAATAGAGAGCTAATCCTGGAGATCTATTTGGATAAATCAAGGCTTAATAATTCCTTGATTGACATTTCTTTAACCCCGATTTTTTCAACAAGCATAAACTCAATGAAATCAGTTTGTCCAGAGGCGATTAATTGAGTTCCCATAGCAATGCGAGATTGGGAAAGTTTGAATTGGTTTACTAATAAATCGCCCAGTGCGATCGTTCGTTTAATTGAAAGGCCCCACTCACTTGTGAATCTTTTGTTTTTTTTACTGTTTCTGGCACTGAAATGTGCGACTACGCGTATTTCGTTTCCTACATTACCTGCCAGATTCGCGTATCCTTGAACGAGCGTATTCACCTTTTCGGTAAATTCAGCTGTGTCTTTGTGAAATAAAAGTGCGGCGTTAATTTTAATCGAAATCCCTTCATTAAGGGTTTCAATATTGATCATATTCTTGAAGCCAAGTTGGGAAAGTTTCCGTTTGATTTCATTGAAGCGATTCTGGATCTCAGCGGTATCGAGAACGATGGGCGATAAATTTTCTTCATTTATAAGCTTTTCTTCGTGGGTTCCTATACCGCCAAAGTCACCTTCATCCTCTATAGAATCTTCTTCTTCTTTAAATTCAGATGGGGCCTTCTGGCTTTCAAAGTCGGCGGGAGCATTAGCGCCTTGTAATACTCCGATTACATCCATTAACTTTGCTTCTTGCATTGTTGAAAATGTCAGCAATAGAACAAAGAAACATAACAAAAGAGACATGGCATCGCCCATTGTCATCATCCATTCAGGACATGTCGCATCCTGTTTTTTTTTCTTTTTCTTTGGTGGATTGCATTCGCATGACATAGGGGTAATCTCTAATACTAAATATTAAGCAGTGTTCTCTAACTTAAGGCGTTCATCTGGACTAAGGAAGACTTTTAGTTTTTCTCCAACTATTTTCGGGCTGTCACCTGCATGTATTGATAAAATTCCACTTAAGAGCATTTGCTTTAATTTTACCTCTTCTTCAGTTCGCGCTTCAAGCTTTCCCTGAATTGGTATACAAAATAGATTGGCGTAAAAGGCGCCATAAAATGTTGTCAAGAGCGCCACTGCCATCCCACTTCCAATTTTACTGGGATCATCCAGGTTCTGTAACATGTTTACTAATCCCACAAGCGTACCTATCATGCCAAAAGCAGGTGCATAAGCTCCCTGGCTTTTCCAAATACTGTGCCCAATAATATGTCGGTCTTCCATGGCTTCAATCTCTTTTTCGAGAATTGCTTTTACCGATTCTGGCGGATTGCCGTCAACCATCATCTGTAGTCCCCGTTTTAGAAACTCATCTTCAATATTCGGTATTTTTTCTTCAAGAGCTAAAACACCATCTCGGCGGGCGACTGTTGCCATCTCGACGACGACGCTATACCAGGGTGAAATATCTAGATTGCCAGCCTTTAGTATTTTTTTTGTGACATTAAATACGGCTTTGATTTTCTCAAGAGGAAAGGTAATAAGAATTGCTGAAATCGTACCACCTAATGTCACTGCCGCTGAAGGAATATCGACAAATGAACCTCCTGATCCTCCGGCAACAATTGGGCCGATAATCAAAAATAATCCTAAGAAAATACCACTTAGGGTCCCCATATCCATATTGGCTATACCTTTTTTAACAGTTCGTTATATTTTTAAGATCAAACTTTGCAATTAGTTATCGGCATGGTGTTGGTGATTCACCATTATATTATGATTACATTTTGCTCTGAACTCGACGATTCGTTCGACGATTTCTTCAGCCGATTCGCCAACAAAATATCTATGGCCATTTAGCAAATTGATGGCTGTTTCCGGAGTTATATCAATTTTTTCTATTAAATCTGGATTGATATATTGTATGTTACCTTTTAAGCCTGTTATCTTAATCATATGTATTGATTTTAATATTTGTTCCAGTCCATGAAATTACCTAAGATGACGCATAAAATATGCCATAGGACTTGAATTTTCTGGCTCCATTCAAGGATTATGATTTTTCAGATTATTTGAACAGATTATCGTTTAAGGCCTAAGACTTCCTGCATCATTTCATCAGCAGTCCGAATTGTTCGTGTATTCGCTGAAAATGATCGTTGGGATACAATTAAATCTGTAAATTGTTTTGCTAAATCCACGTTCGATGCTTCCAGCATCCCCTGCCGCAGTGAGCTTCCACCATCTTGAAATCTTGATGTGAAATTATTTTCCATAAACATGCCGCCTTCAATATTTTCCAATGCATCTGGATTGGCGAAACGATGAATTGTTATAAAACCGTTGGTTACTATGCTGTCACCGTTATCGTCAGTGGCAATGACTTGCCCTGTTTTAGAATCAATACTGAAAGATGATGGCACTTGACTAAATTGAACTTGACCGGCGGGATCACCATTTTGGGCTGTTGCACCCATCAATTTAGCACCGCTAGGTCTACTTAAAACAAATACTCCGTTATCTTCTATAATCGAAAAATCACCTGCTCGTGTATATAACGTGTCACCTTTGAATTCGACAGCGATAAATCCTGCGCCATCAATCGCCAGGTGGGTCTGTGTGTTGGTATTTTCTATTGGTCCCGAATTCCAGTCCTTGCTGGAGCCAGATACACTGACCCCATTCGTAAACTGACGATTGACCCCATTCTTTGAAGATCCTTTTCGGGTTGCAAATTCTTCTGCAAACGAAATGGAATTCGATTTATAGGCAGTTGTTCTAGCATTCGCAATGTTGTTACCGATCGTTTCCAATTTTTCCGACTGAGCTGTCATGCCCATTATACCAAGATTTAACATTATTTGTGACATAAAATATCTCCTTTGTTATTCATAAGATTTTATTTAATCAATCAGCTATATCTGTGTTTTGGGAATTATTTTTAACAGCATTAATTGAATAAATATTTGTTAAAGGAATCTCTTTTCCATTTACTGAAATAAATATTTGATTTTCTTTTATGGTAATGTGATCGACATTTCCCTTTTCCCGAGACCCAGCTTCTGGATCGGCGATGTAATTTACCTCCGTACCTAACAAAGATGCAGCATTACTGATCTTTAAGGAATCAGCTAAGACTGAGAAGGAATCATTAAGATTATTCATTTGCTCAAGTGCGCTGAACTGGGCTAATTGGGCAAGGAAATCTTCGTTAGTTGTTGGATTCAAGGGATCTTGATTTTGCAGTTGGGTAACCATTAATTTCAAGAAGTCATCTTTACCCAATTCCTGACTTGCACCCAACTGATTTTCTATGGGTTCACTGATAGGTGTTATATCCTCCATTACAGGCTCCTTTTAATTTTCTTATCACCCTAAACAACCACCATTAATAGGCAATTCTAAGGATAGTTTTGGACTAGTAAATTGTTTGTTGTCAGGATGAGGAGCATACTCTATGCCATTAGTCATTAGGAATATGATATGTGATGGCATATTGAGTAGGAAATAAGTATTTTTGATGCTATATCCGTTTATGCCGATTAGCACAAATGGGTAGAAAATATTTCCGAGAAGACTGCACTATTTACCAATTAATATAGGCTGTTGCAGAGGGGGAGGGAGTGAAGAAGATACCGTTATATTTGGGTGGGTCTAACACTAAATAATTACTATAGGAATGGGGTATTTTAATCAAAAAAACAATGCATATGTATGCTTTTCGCGAATGTTTTTCAAGTTCCCTTGACAATCTCGCTTGGTCAAAATAATCTCTATAGATGGGGAATGGTTCTATCTTATCCATATTACAGAATCCCATCGATCAGGATTTGAAATTTCGAGACTTTATTGTGTCTTCAAGGATGGTAATTATTCGTTTGTGTCGTGGAGCTAGCAGTCTGTCGGACTTTGGAAATCGTTGCGAGAAAATCGTCAAATTGAGAGCATTTTTGTCCAAATCTGAGGAATATATTGCGATATTCGACGATAATTTGGGCAAAAATGCGCCAAGAATGCGGTTTTCGCAGTAGATTCTTCTAAAGTCCGACAGACTGCTAGTGTGGCGTCCGGCAAATAATTTGAATTTGACGAGATGTATTTTGGTGCTTCAGGTGCATTGAAATGAATAAAGCGATGCAGAGTATCGTTGTTTCATTTCAATGTTTTCTGAGTGTCAAAAGACATTCGCCCTAACTGGATTGAACTTCTTTCACTGTTGGGTGGTGTTAGCGAAAAGGTCCGTACCAGTGGCACGAACACTTTTTTCGCTGCCTATCCCAGATACGAAATAAATTCAATCAAATTTGGAATTATTTATCTGACGCTACACTAGCCTGGATAATTCATAAAATTTTGTAGTGAGAGTCATTAGATTCTGTGAGAACGATGAGTTATGAATTTTATCCGCGTACAGGAATAGTGAACTGTTTCAAACCCGGATCATTTTGTAAATCATTGATATCGTATGATATTGTGGCTCGTAATAAAAAGTTTATGAATAATTCAGGCTAGTTTAATCTCACTATACAAATCTAATACCATTTGTTTTTCCACTTCAAGCATTTGCATGAAGTTTCCATCTTTATACAGCAGCATCCCAGTCATTTTTAATCCTTTATTTTTTTTTCATCGCTTACTTGAGTAAAATCAAAAGCTGATCACTTGGTTGCAGAACTGATATAAATGTAATTAATACATGAAATAAGCCTGATACGTGTTAGTTTTTATAAGGGCTGAACCATAAAGAATGTACGATATTTAATATTTTTCTAATCAAAAAATCTAGCCTGATTAATTCATCCGGCTTCTACTGCATGCGCATATCTCATTTCATATAAGCGAGTTCTGAAGAACCCAAAGACTTGAAATCGTTCACGATTCCTTCACCTTTGGAATTTACATAACTCATTGATCTAAAGTAAGCTAAGCACTCTCGTAACGAAGCCGCATGAATTGATCAGGCTAAACAACTTATATAAATATTATTGTGAATTTTTATTTGAGATAGTTTTTTGTGATCCCAAAAGATAAGAAGCATCAGATTATGAATATTCTAGTCACTGGTGGAACAGGTTTTATTGGAGGTGAACTGATCAAATCTCTGATAAATAATGGTCACAATGTTAAGGCCTTGGTTAGGCCTGATTCCATTTTGAATTTCGGTAATGAAGTCTGTATATTTCGAGGTCAACTAGAAGATCAAAGAACCCTTGATGGCATAGAAGAATCTATTGAAGCAGTTATTCATTGTGCTGGTGCATTAGGTAAGTGGGGAATGGACAAATCGATTATTTATAACATTAATGTGAATGGCAGCATGAATATACTGGAGTGCTTTAAAGCCATAAAACTCAAGCGTTTTGTCCATGTCAGCGCTGGCGGTGTAACCGGACCACTAAATGGAGTTATAGCCAGTGAAAATTATAAATGCAACCCTGCAACTCTTTATGAGAAATCAAAGTTAGTTGCTGAACAGAAGATGATTGCATTTGCTCATAATCACTACATACCATTATCAGTTGCTAGGCCTACCTTTACATATGGCCCGACTGATACCCATAAATTGGGTTTGTTTAAGGCGATTAATAAGGGAAGATTTGTGCTCGTAAATGGAGGGAAAAGCGTAAACCATCCTGTATATATAGCTGATGCGGTGCAGGGTATTCGGCTTGTATTAGATAAGGGTAAAAACGGTGAAGTATATATAATAGGGGGCGATCGACCAGTTACCAAAAAGGAACTTGCTTATACCATTGCGGATGCGCTTAATGTCGCTCGGCCCAGAATATCGATACCCCGTTGGCTTGCATCCACGGGGGCGTTTTGGTGTGAAACTATTGGATCATTACTGAATTTTGAACCGATACTCACAAAATCCAGAGTTAGCATTTTAGCGGATGATTTTGGCTTTTCGATTCAAAAAGCCATGAATGATTTGGGTTATGTTCCGCAGCTGAATTTGGAGGAGGGTATTGCCAAGACCGTAGAACACTACAAAAAGAATTCGTTGTTGTAAATTGGCCTGAATAATTCATAAACTTTCGTTGTTAGAGTCATTAGATTGTGTGAGATGAATGAGTTATGAATTTTATCCACGTACAGGAAGAGTGAACTGTTTCGAACCCGGATAATTTTGTAACCCATTGATATCGCATGATATTATGGCTCGTAATAAAAAGTTTATGAATTATTCAGGTTAGGATGTTTCAAAATTCCTAATTATCAAATTTCTAAAATAAATCGGAAATTTTTAGATTGACGGAACTAGCGTCTATAACCTGATCACTGGATCTGGTCCTTAATTTTTTACTAAATTTTCCCTTCATATAAGTCTGTAAGACTCGCGGGAGTGTGTGGATGCGAGCCAATTTTAATTTCCCCCTCGTGAAGAGTGGTTATTCGTTCGCATGTTAATAAATTTCGTTCAGGTTCGTTTAAGCAATGAATCCACTTGCTTAATTCGCTTATAAAATCCCGGAATCTGGTTTTATGAATAGAAATGTAATTCAATTGTAATATTGTAACAGGACCCGAATGAATAGTGTGTCAGTGTATGAAAATTAGAACCCATGCTAAAAGCTCTCAAGTTCACGCATAAGGTTAATTCAAATGGGCTCAAATTAAGTTAGGGGTATTGCCTTTAATCACTATCCCAGATCCCCGAGATATTATGAGCCGTAGTGTGTAACGTTTTCGAGTAGAAAAATTTTCAGAAGTATATCGTCATACCAGTAGGTATGTCGAGTGTTTATGCTATCTCTTTATGCCCAGATGGTTACATGGATTGTCTTATGGAATGTTACACTTTCGAGGTTAATTAATTATTTGGAAATCATATGAATTGGTATCAAACATCATTCAAATTGGCCCCTAAGCCCCGGGGATTTCATTTGATTACAAATGAAATATTAAGTAAGGCTGATGAAATCTCCACGTTTAAAATTGGAACTGCTCATATTTTTATTTGTCATACCTCTGCTTCATTAACACTAAATGAAAACGCGTCTACAGATGTGCGTCAGGATATGGAATGCCAATTTAATACGATGGTTCCGGAAAATGCACCATTTTATACTCATGTTTTGGAAGGCGCGGATGATATGCCAGCACACGTAAAATCAACTCTGATTGGCAATAGTGTTTTGATACCCATCACGAATGGATCATTTAATTTAGGGACCTGGCAAGGAATTTATCTTTGTGAACACCGGAATGCAGGGGGCGCTCGAAAAATTATTGTCACATTATGCGGAGAGAAACACCAGGAGAATTTGCGGGTAGATTGCTAAAATAAAAAAATGTTTTTTTAAGGAACGAATTAAAATAAGTCATGTCATACCAAGATAGCAATGAAGATAAAACTGATAAAGAATTGATTGCGATGATCACCGCAGGTGATATGGATGTTATGGGTGATCTAATGGCAAGGCATTCATCAAAGGCCTATCAGATTAGTTATTCAGTTTTAGGAAACAAAGATGATGCCGAAGAAGTCACTCAAGATGCATTTATCAGAATTTACAGAGCTCTGCCAAATTTTAGAGGCGATTCAGAATTTTCAACATGGATGTACCGGATTGTTATTAATCAAGCACGCAATAAATATCGATGGAACAAGCGGCGGGGATCCCAGGTAAATATAAGTATAGACAAAGATACAGAAACAGATAATGGCTCAAGTATTCCTTTTGACTTACCCGAGAAAGGCAAAAATCCCGATGAAGAAGTGATTTTTAAGGAATGGGAAGGTGAAATTGCGGATGAAATTAAAAAGCTCCCTGTAGTAAACCGTGAGGCGTTATTATTAAGAAATATGAAAAATTTGTCTTATGAACAAATTGCAGAAATGCTTGATTGTAAAATTGGCACGATAAAATCTCGGATTGCACGCGCACGGGAAGAACTTAGAAAACGTGTCAGCAGATAATAATAATATACTCAATAACATCGGAATCTAAGTATTAATTTGTAATATGAAAGTCTTAAAGGATAAGAAAATGATATGAAAAATCAATGCCCATCTTTTGACGAATTAAGCGCTTGGTATGACAACGAGACATCTGATAACTTTCAATCTCACATTGACGAGTGTGATCAATGTCGGGAAGTCTTAAAGTGTTTTGAATCTTATGATAGTTTGATTTCAGGTAATATCGCGGCTAATGAAACCCAACTACAGCACATCAGTCGACGTTGCCTTGAAGAGCTGAGTAGCAAACCAGTCATCGAATCCCGAATATTGTCCATTCCTATTTTGGTAAAAATTGCGGCATGCGCCATGCTTATTGGAATGGTGATTGTTTTGAATGAAAAAACAAATAATTTCGACTCAGAGAAAATAGTGCAGGCTCCCGTTGCTGACCCAGATAATGTTGTAGCAGATCATCAAATTGAGGTCTCCAAAGAGATTGTCAGTAACAAGGAAATTCTAGTTGCAATTAGCAAAGGAATACCTAAGTCTCGTGAGGTAGGAAAAATGGCGGAAGCTATTATTGATAGCAGCCCGTCCCTAGCAAAGGAGTCACATTTGCTGCCGAAATTGCATAAAGAAATTGCACAAAGCCAGTTAGAATTACCTGCAATGCAGCTGGTAGGTTTTGGATATGACGCTGCAAAACGAACTAGCAGTTCCAAGATTGTGAATGTAAAAGATAACAGTATAAGTGATTATGTTCACCATGTCTGGCTTGTGGAAGATCCCTCATTACCCTTGCAATCATTGAAAAAAATATTGCCAATTCACAACAGTGTGCTAGAAGGCTTGATTAGTGAGCATCAAGATCGTTATCATCTCCAATTCAAAATCGTTGATAGAAATCTCAAAAGTCTAGTCGATCATTTTGATGAATTGGGATTTCAATTACTACGTCCTGACAATCCGCAGCCCGGTTCAGATAATATTGTAAAATTCGATGAAAAATTTGTTCAATACGATGTTGATTTTGTGAAAGAGTGAAGTGCGGGCAATAATGCTATTGTAAGAAGATCCTTATTTTTTACTTTCCAGCAAGATAGTAACTGGACCGTCATTTCGAATATTAACTACCATGTGCGCACCGAATTCTCCAGTTTTAACTACTAAACTGTAATTTTTGAGTATGGAGACAAAATAATCATACAGGGGGCGCGATACTGCTGATGGGGCTGCGCACATAAAATTTGGGCGCCGACCTTTGTGACAATCCGCGTATAGTGTGAACTGAGAAATGACTAATAGATCCGCTTTGATGTCGACTGCAGATAAGTTTAATTTTCCTTCATTGTCACTAAAAATCCGTAAATTAACACATTTGTCTACCAAATATTCTGCATCTTTTTTTGTATCTTCAGATTCAATTCCCAAGAAAATGACCAACCCTTGATTTATCGTGGAAAAAATCACTTTATTAATTGTGACGTTTCCTGATTGCACACGCTGTAAAAGAACTCTCATATAACTATTGTGAGGATTGATTGTTAACAGGTATTAGGTGGTGTAATGGAGTTGATGTCAAAATTGGCATGTATGTGTATATGAAATATAAATCATTGACTCAGCATTATTATTCTCAATTGTACAGATGTGTGATCGAAACCCAATCCATTGGATTGATATACCCTTCTGTTAAGGTTTCTTAAGGTTATTTAGTGCGTTGGATCTGTTATTTCTTGAAAATCACAAATGTTTAATTGGCTTAAAATCGGGAATAACTAAAGTTGTAAAGGCCAAATCGAACTTTTTATCGTCAAATTTCATATTTCCTCTACCGTATAATCCTCTATCCGAACTTTCACACCTAAAAGTCGTAACAAGTTATTTTTCAACGATTTAGTGTTTTTGTTTGGTCACTACAAACTCCATTCCAAAATTTATTAGTTGTTTATTGATTTTTTAATCAATATATTTATTGATGATAGCATGAA